>CAYYIR010000046.1:0-11493 GCA_964471995.1 uncultured Nitrospina sp.
TAAGGTGATTCGTGAGTGTAACTGAACAGGGGCTGCTCCAGCGCGATAAAGATACAATGACCCTTAATATGGGTCCGCAACACCCAAGTACCCACGGTGTATTTCGTGTCATTCTCGAAATGGATGGTGAAGTGGTCAAAACTGCCGAACCAGAAATCGGTTATTTACATACGGGTATAGAAAAAACTTCAGAAAACAAAAGATATGTGCACGTCATTCCCATGACGGACCGCCTCGATTATCTTAATCCACCCGGGAATAATCTTGCGTTCTGCCTATCAACTGAAAAACTTTTGGATGTAGAAATTCCTGCTCGAGCAAATGTCCTAAGAGTGATCATGTGCGAACTTTCCCGAATAGCTAGTCATCTTGTTTGGTTAGGAACACATGCGCTGGATATTGGTGCGATGACGGTATTCCTTTACTGTTGGCGTGAACGCGAAATGGTTCTGGATCTTAATGAAGAAATTTCGGGTGTTCGTATGATGACGAGTTATATCCGAATTGGTGGAGTTGCTAAAGATGCTACCCGTTCTTGGCTTGACGGCATAAGAGATTTTATCGACTACTTTCCTGAGAAAGTAGATGAATACGAAAGGCTGCTTACCAAAAATCCAATCTGGCTAGATCGCACCCAAGGGGTAGGTGCTTTTAATCGTGAAGAAGCAATCAATTGGAGTTTGAGTGGGCCGGCCTTAAGGGCATCGGGAGTCAATTGGGATATTCGGAAATCACAACCTTATAGTGGTTACGAGAATTATGATTTCGAAGTACCGGTCCAAAATAACGGAGATATTTTTGATCGCTACCGAGTCAGGGTCGAAGAAATGAGGCAGAGTCGTTCCATCATAAAACAAGCCTTGGAAAATCTTCCGGGAGGAGACTTCAAAGCGCCAGACAATAAAGTTTCTTTGCCATCCCGAGAAACACTTCATACCAGTATGGAAGCCTTGATCCATCACTTTAAATTGGTGTCGGAAGGAATCAGTGTGCCGATAGGAGAAACGTATGTGCCAATTGAAGGCGCACGAGGGGAAGTCGGATTTTATATTGTAAGCGATGGAACTAATGTGCCCGCACGCGTTAAACTTCGAGCTCCTTCATTTATGGCAATCCCTGGTATGTGCAAAATGATGGAAGGTTGCTACATTGCAGATGTGGTAGGAATTATTGGAAGTATTGATATCGTAATGGGGGAAGTCGATCGTTAATTCTTAAGCGCAGGGTGAATAAAACAATAGTTCCCAAACTGTAGAAGATGTTTTCGGACCTATGTTGTAATGTTTGTAACCTTCAAAGTCCTTTTTTTTGGTTTGTTTTAAAATTTTAATTTATGTCGGATTATAAGTTTTCAAAAGTTCAAGAAAATGAGATCAGCCGCATTCTGGCAAAGTACCCGGTAAAAACTTCTGCGTTATTACCGTTGCTGACTTTGGTTCAGCGGGCGGATCAGGTAGTGAGTCCAGAGGCAATGGTGGCTATCAGTAAAAAACTTGATGTTTCACCGGCTTTTGTGCAGTCGGTTATGTCTTTTTACACAATGTATCACACAGAGAAGGTTGGAAAGTATATGATCCTTTTCTGTATCAATATTAGTTGCCAGTTGAACGGTTGTGACAAGTTGCTTGAGCACACGGCAAAAAAATTGAATATCAAGGTGGGTGAAACCACTTCGGATAAAAAGTTTACTTTGCATCGTGAAGAGTGTTTGGCTGCTTGCACAGAGGCACCGATGATGCGCGTCAATGATACTTATTATGGAAACCTGACTGAACAACGGATCGATCAGATCATCGACTCATTGGATTAATTTATGACCCAAATTTTATTTAAGGATATTAACAAAAAAGGGCTTCATACAATGAAAGTGTATGAAGAACTTGGTGGCTATAAGTCTTTGAAAAAGGCGTTTGCCCAAAAGCCTGAAGAAATTGTGGAGGCGGTTAAAGCATCTGGCTTGAGAGGTCGTGGCGGAGCCGGTTTTCCGACTGGATTGAAGTGGAGCTTTCTTGCTAAGGATGTTTTCCCTCGTTATCTTTGTTGTAATGCTGATGAGTCGGAACCGGGAACATGCAAGGATAGAGAGTTGTTGCTTAAAAACCCCCACCTTCTAATTGAAGGAATGATTTTGTGTTCTTATGCCTGTCGAATTGAAACAGGTTATATCTATATGCGAGGTGAGTTCCATGATTTAAGCTCCATCATGGATAAAGCTCTAGATGAAGCAAGAAAGAAAGGCTATCTCGGTAAAAATATTTTAGGTTCTGGATTTGATTTGGAAATCCATACGCATTTAGGTGCGGGAGCTTATATATGTGGTGAAGAATCTGCCTTGCTTAACTCTCTTGAAGGAGGTCGCGGTGAACCTAGGATGAAACCACCCTTTCCTGCAGTAGAAGGTTTGTACTCAAAACCCACGGTCATTAATAATGTAGAAACTCTTTGTGTGGTTCCCTATATCGTCAATGAAGGTGCACAAAAATATGCCTCTTTAGGAACCGAGAAAAGCAAAGGTACCAAACTGGTAAGTGTTTCGGGGCATGTGAGAAAACCTGGAAACTATGAGGTCGAGTTGGGAACACCAACAAGCGAGCTCATATACAATCTTGCAGGTGGAATTCAAAACGACAATAAGCTTAAAGCTTTTATTCCTGGTGGTTCTTCCGTTCCGATGCTACCAGCAGACCAGGTAGATGTTCCTTACGATTACGAATCTTTAGCAGCGGCCGGAACTATGTTGGGCTCGGGAGCTTTGATTGTCATCGATGACAGTATAAATATTGTGGAAGCGACACTACGTCTCATCAGTTTTTATATGCATGAATCTTGCGGTAAATGTACTCCATGTCGCGAAGGGACGCGTTGGCTCTACCAGATTGTGGAGCGAATTATGCAGAATAAGGGTCAATTAGAATATATGAATAAGCTTGAAGATATTTGTGACAACATGGCGTTTAAAACTTTCTGCCCGCTTGCCGATGCTTGTGTTGCACCTGTCGTGAGCAGTATCAAGTATTTTCGCTCGGATTATGAAGAATATTTTAAAAATGCACCTGCTGAAACAATCAGTTGATAGCGGGGACTTGAAATTATCGAGGACATCATGTCTGAAGTTACTTTAACGATTGACGGAAAATCAATCACAGTTCCAAAAGGAACGAAAGTGGTGGATGCTGCCAAGCAGGTGGATGTGGATATCCCTGTATTCTGTTATCACGAAAAAATTGGTCCATTAGGTTGCTGCCGTATGTGTCTTGTTGAGGTCGAAAAAATGCCTAAGTTGATGACCGCCTGTACTATGGACGTGGCTCCCGATATGGTTGTCAACACGATAGGAGATAAGGTTGAAAAAGCTCAAAAAGGGGTTTTGGAATTTACCCTTCTCAACCATCCTCTTGACTGCCCGGTATGCGATAAGGGCGGTGAGTGTCCGCTTCAAGATAATACATTTAAGTATGGGCCACCAGATACACGTATGGAATTTCATCGTGCGAATAATGTAAAGGCGGCGCCTCTTAGTCCTGTAATTACGATTGACCGGGAACGCTGTATCGCATGTCAGCGTTGTACTGCTTACAGCGAGAGAATAGAGCAAGGACAGGGACTGGTAATGTTGAATCGTGGCTTTCATAATGAGGTTAATACTTTTAACAACGAGCCTTATGACACACGCTTTTCAGGCAACGTGATAGATATTTGTCCCGTGGGCGCCCTTACAAATACAGATTTTCGTTTCAAAGCTCGAACTTGGGATTTATCTAACCAAGATACCTTGTGTGCGCATTGTGGTTGTAACTGCAATATTACTTTAGCAACACGGTTGAATGAATTAATGCGGATAGAAGCGCGGCCGAATGATGCAGTCGATGATGGTTGGATTTGTGATAAGGGGCGTTGGGGCCATCATTTCGTGGAAAGTAAAAATCGAGTGACAGCAGCCCGGGAAAATAGTGTAGGCACAACCAAACCTACTTCTTTCCCAAATTTTCCAATTGATGCTCCTACCCAACAAGCTGCCGAGAAGGTGGCAGAGGCATTTAAAAAAGTAGTCGATGAACATGGTCCTGAGAGTATTGGTTTTATAGGATCACCTTATGCAACAAACGAAGAGAACTACCTTTACCAAAAAATGTTTCGGTCATTAGGAACAAATAATATTGATCATAAAATATATAAGGACACTCCTGGGTTACCAATTGACCACTATGATATAGAGCAGATTGAAAGCTCCAATGTTGTTCTATTGCTTGCAAGTGACCCGACAGAAGAGTTGCCCATACTCGATCTTAGAATAAAGAAAGCCGTTACTGGATTTGGGACAAGGCTTATTTCATTGAATGATCAGGCTACGGCCTTGGATAAATATGCAGACCTGAAACTGAAATATAAAATAGGCTCAGAGGCTTTTGCTGTGGATTCGCTTGCTGAAGGTTTGGCTCGTGAACTGGGAGAATCGATAGAATTTTCTTCAGCACTCGGTCAAACAGGAATTTCTTCAGATGAAATGAAATCACTGGTAGAAGCTGTGCGATCTAGTATGAAGATTTGTGTGGTTTATAACCCAGCTGCCCTTTCGGGAGATACAGTACTCAGGGTAAAGCGTTTACTTAAGATAATTGCTAAAATTCCCACTATAGAATGTGGGGCTATCCCAGCTGCACCAGCTACAAATGCAGTTGGCGCTATCGATATGGGGCTGACTCCCGATTATTATCCAGGCGGTATTCCGGTCTCAGATCAGGAAAAGGTAAAAGAATTGTGGGGTGAAAATGCTCCAACTAAAGCCGGATTTTCTGCTTTAGAAATGATTGCAAAAGCGAAAAGTGGTGAGTTGAAAGCTTTGTGGGTGCATCGAGCTAATCCAGTTGTGGATTTTCCCGGAGGAGTGGAAGTTGTTGAGGCTCTTAAAAATCTTGATCTGTTAGTGGTGCACGATATGCTGGAGACAGAAACAACACAGCTAGCTAAAATTGTGTTGCCTTCCAACGGTCCGGGTTTGGATGAAGGCACCACCACTAATATTGGCGGTAGAGTGCAGCACAGAAGAACCGCATTGGAAACCAATAATATCTCTGATTGGAAGCTTGTTAATGTGATGTTAAAAAAGCTGGGGCTAGAAACGAATTATTCGAGAGTGGCTAAAGTGTTGGATGAGATTTCTGAAAAGGTGCCCGGTTATCAGGAGATCAATAGCAGGTTGGTAGGTAATTTAGGGTGCAATCGCGAAAGGGTACCGGATGAAGCAACGCCCCATGAAAATGTTGGAGGAAGCAAAATAACTAAGGGTAAGTTGAGGTTGCGTGTTGCTACATATTTGTTTTCTCATGATAAAGTTTTAGATGCTTCTTCTACACTAGCTCACCACTTCAAACCCTCTGCTGCTTTTTTGCATGAATCCGATGCGAAAAAGATTGGTGTGTGCAATGGAGACAAAGTTCGCCTCTATGCAAATGAAATAGAATTAGAAGCCGAGGTTGTATTGGAGAATCGTTGTGAGGCGGGAGGAGTAGTAGTACCAAAAATTTCTGATGAACAGGGTGTAAATGGCTTAGCAAGTTTAGATGGTAAGCCTGTCTGGTTGGATATTAAAAAAGTTTGATAGTTTGTGCTGGAGAGAAATAGTTTGGATTGGATCACTGAGTTTTTAATTGAGCTATGGGACTTCACCGTTCAATCATTGAACGATAATATCCCGCTTATTGTTGGAAGTGTCAAAGCTGTGGTAATAGCGGTGGGTATTATGTCTGTAGTGCCAGCCCTGGTTTGGCTGGAGAGACGGTTGATGGGTCGTTTTCAGGTGCGTCTAGGTCCCAATCGTGTGGGTCCTTTTGGGTTCGGCCAGCCTATGGCGGATACGCTTAAATTACTTTTTAAAGAATCAATTATTCAGGCATCAGCAGATAAGTTTTTATTTCATTTGGCACCTGCGGTGGTTGTTTTTACTGCTATCGTTGCATTTGCGGTTATTCCTTTTGGTGCGCCGTTCGAAATATTTGGTATGAACATTGAGTTATGGGGCGCAAATGTTAATAGTGGCATCTTGTTTGTTTTTGCCATTTCGGGAATGGGTATCTATGGGATGGTAATAGCGGGATTATCTTCTAATAATAAGTATTCGTTGATGGGTGGTCTACGCTCCTCTGCGCAAATGATTAGTTATGAATTGACACTCGGGCTTTCGGCTTTGAGTATCATTATACTCACTGGTTCCTTAAGCTTGGTAGATATGGTACTCGCTCAAGAGAGTGTTCCGTTTATTCTCATTCAACCTTTGGCCTTCTTGTTATTTTTTATTGCCGGGGTGGCAGAGACCAACCGTGCTCCTTTTGATTTGCCGGAAGCTGAACAGGAACTGGTAGCTGGATTTCATACGGAATATACAGGGATGAAGTTCGCGATGTTTTTTATGGGGGAATATATAAATATGGTCACCATGAGCGCTCTGGTTACTTTATTATTTTTGGGTGGATGGAATACCTATGGCGTTCCAGTTTGGCCGATCATAGCGTTTGCTGGGAAAGTGGTTTTCCTTTTATGTGTTTTTATATGGTTGCGTTCAACTTTTCCAAGAATTCGTTACGACAGGTTAATGACTTTTGGTTGGAAAGTTTTACTACCTTTGTGTTTATTAAATCTTCTCATCACCGGAACTATTAAGGTGATGTAATGCCGAGGGAAGCTATGTTGCAGGCTACTTTAGCGGGTGTTAAAAATTTACTGATTGGAATGGGTGTTACGTTTAAAAATTTGTTGACTAAGCCGGTTACTTTGCAATACCCGGAAGTCAAGCGCACTATGCCAGCACGCTATCGCGGCCGTCACTTTCTTAATCGTGATGAGGAAGGTTTGGAGCGTTGTGTGGGTTGCAGTTTGTGTTCCATCAATTGTCCAGTCGGATGCATTCATGTGGTATCTGCAGAAAACGATCCAGAAAACCCAGTTTCCAAGGGCGAAAGGTATGCAGAGGTTTATGAGATCAATCTTTTGCGCTGTATTTATTGTGGATATTGTGAAGAAGCCTGTCCCGTTGATGCCGTTGTTTTGCGCGAACATTATGAGCTTGCCGATTATGATCGGGATAATTACATCATGGAAAAGCAAGACCTTTTGGTTTATCCGGAGCCCAACCAGTTCCGAGTTAATATATTGGGTAACACGGAGCGCATTAATAAATAAAATGAAAAGGTTTTGTTTTAAAGATAGCGTTTTAGGGTAACTAAGGATTTTCTTAGGGGAGTATGTGTGTTTGATTTAGCAACGATATTTGAATTCACCCGCGATACAGTTATTTTTTCCATAGGGATTACAGCGGTACTTGCAAGCTTGGGAGTAATATTATGTTCTTCTCCTATTTATTCTGCTCTCTATTTGATTGGCCATATGATTTGTCTGGCTTTGTTATTTCTTTTATATAATGCGGAGTTTTTGGCTGCGGTCCAAATTATTGTATATGCCGGAGCAGTGATGATTTTATTTTTGTTTATCATCGCATTGTTGGGGGGGAAGAAGGAAATCCAAGAGTTTACTTTTGAGCGTTCTATTGCTCTTACTTTTATTTTTACTCTGCTGGGGGAGTTATATTTATCCGCAACGGTTGGCCCAACTAAGCAGATTCAGGGAGATATCAACCCTGAAATTTTTGGGACTGCTAAGGCAATTGGGTTGGAATTATATTCCAAGCATCTCGTGGCCTTTGAATTAGCTTCGGCATTGTTGTTGGTGGCAGCAGTGGGTGTGATCTGTTTAGCTAAATTCTCATTTGCTCCTTTGAAAAGGAGGTAAATATGGGTCAGGAATTTGTTTTGCTTGTGAGTTCATCGGTTTTTTGTGTTGGAGCATGTGGTTTTATAATTCGAAAAAACCCACTGATTATGTTTATGTCGGTGGAATTGATGCTGAACTCTGTAAATTTCCTCCTCATTGCGTATTCCAGTTTTTTGAATTCTCTCGACGGACAAATTTTCGCTTTGATCATTATGACTGTTGCTGCCGCCGAAGTAGTCGTTGGGTTGGCGATTATTCTCACAATTTTCCGTACCCGTCATGAAATGGATGTGGATCAAATTAATGCCTTGAAAGGATAAACTTTGTTTGCAAGTAGTTGGTTCATTTTATTGTTTCCTTTAGCGGGTTTTATTGTCCTCAGTTGGTATGGAGGAAGGATTTCTAAACCTCTTGTAGGATTGGTCGGTTGCGGCACAGTCGGTGCGTCCTTTCTGACATCGCTGGTTGCTTTGAGCGATTTACTTTTTCTGCCAACCGAAGAGCGCATTAGTAAGGTTCATGTACTATATCAATGGGTGTCTGCTGCAAATTTTAAGTTGGATCTTGCTATTTTGGTAGACCCGCTTTCTGTTTTTATGTTTCTCATTGTGACTGGTGTCGGGTTTGTGATTCATGTTTATTCTATTGGTTACATGCATGATGACATTGAGTATTCACGATTCTTTTCATATTTAAATTTATTTATATTTTCTATGCTGGTATTAATCGCAGCGGCCGATTTCTTTTTTCTCATTGTAGGATGGGCTCTGGTCGGTCTGGCTTCTTATCTGTTGATAGGTTTTTATAAGGAAAAAACAAGCGCAGTACTTGCAGCAAGAAAAGCTTTTGTGATGAATGTTATTGGCGATGTAGGTATGGTAATCGCGGCCTTTGTAATTTTTGAATCTTTTGGCACCTTAAGCTTTGTTGATGTTTTTGCTGCTGCGCCCGAAATGTTTCGCCCGAATGACGATCAAATTCTTTTAATTACTTTATTACTTCTTGTTGGCGCTTTTGCTAAATCAGCACAGCTTCCTTTGCATACTTGGTTGCCCGATGCAATGGAAGGACCTACTCCTGTTAGCGCATTGATTCATGCTGCGACAATGGTTACCGCGGGGGTTTATCTCATTGCTCGTTGTCATGTGCTCTATGAACTGGCTCCTTTCACCATGTATTTGATCGCCACCGTTGGAGTTTTAACAGCTGTTTTTGCGGGTACTATGGGAATGGTTCAATATGATATTAAACGCGTTATCGCTTACTCTACTATGAGCCAATTGGGTTATATGTTTTTGGCGATGGGAATTGGTGTTTACAGCCTGGGCATGTTTCATCTAATGACACATGCGTTTTTTAAAGCGCTGTTATTTCTTGCTGCAGGAAGTGTCATTCATGCATTAAATGGTGAGCAGGATATCAGAAAAATGGGTGGTCTTAAAAATGTTATGCCTCTGACGCACGCTACTTTTTTGATCGGCGCTTTGGCTTTGGCCGGGTTCCCTCTGACTAGCGGCTATTTTAGTAAAGAAGCTATCATCCTTAGCTCTTATCATGCGGAAATGGGAAATTTTGTTTTTTGGGCCATTGCACTCATCACTGCGGGCATGACGGCTTTTTATATTTTCCGAGTTTACTTCTCTACTTTTATTGGGGAAACGAGAAGTCCTGATGCGCATCCCCATGAATCACCGTTAACAATGGCTTTGCCTCTGGTATTTTTAGCGGTTCTTGCACTAGCTGGTGGGTTTTTAGGTCCTCTGGTAGATGCGTTTTTGGCTCCCGTCTTTGGGCGCGAGGTGCATCATTTTCACGATGGAGTTTTAGAAACGATTGCTCTAATTGCTGGTATCGGTGGCATAGCAACTGCTGCCCTAATGTATCAGGTAAGTAAAGATCGCATAGAGCTTATGAAGGAAGTCTTTGCTCCGTTATATGATTTGTTGTTTCACAAATATTATGTGGATGAAATTTATGATTTTTTAATTGTAAAGCCCACCAAAGCAATCGGTAAGTTCATGGAAGAAAAAGCTGAAAAGCAAGGCGTAGATTTTGCAGTCGACCAGGTGGGTTTTCAGGTTAAAGAAGTGAGTCGTGGAATCAGTTTCTGGCAAACAGGTAGAGTGCGCACTTATGCGCTAAACATGGTTGCCGGAATGGTGATTATTTTATTATTTGTGGTTTTCCTGTAGATAAAAAATGTTATCCCTAATTATTTTTATTCCTCTTTTTGCAGCCTTGGTACTCATCTTTGTGGACAGGGATAACAATGGCCTTATAAAGGCGATGGGTTTGGGTGCTACTTCTGCGACTTTACTGATTTCTCTATGGATTTTGTATTCTTTTGATTCGAGTAACCCTGGAATGCAATTTGTACAGAGTCTTCATTGGGTTCCCGCACTTCATATCAATTATGAGGTTGGCGTGGATGGAATCAGTTTATGGATGGTAGTTCTGACAGCGTTTTTAGGTGTTATATCCATTATTATGTCGATGAATCAGAAAAAGGGTTTTAGAAATTTCATTGCCCTTATGCTGGCCTTGGAGGCTGGAACGCTGGGGGTTTTTCTTGCTTTGGATACCATATTGTTTTATGTGTTTTGGGAATTAATGCTAGTACCAACCTATTTCATAATAGGTCTTTGGGGTGAGGGGCGTCGAGTTTATGCCACCATGAAGTTTGTGATTTACACATTGGTAGGTAGCTTATTGATGTTGGTTGCCATTATATCTCTTACAATGGTTCACTATGGTGCTACTCATGAAGTAACTTTTGATTTGCAGATTCTTTCCCAAACGCATATAGACCCGTTTATGCAGATTTGGATGTTCCTATTCTTTTTTGTAGCATTTGCTATCAAAGTACCCGTCTTCCCCCTTCATAGCTGGTTGCCTCATGCCTACGTAGCGTGCCCTATACCTGCGTTGATCCTACTAACGGGTGCAATGTCTAAAACTGGGGCTTATGGTTTTTTACGTTTTTGTCTTCCACTTTTTCCAGAAGCTGTAGATTCGATGGCCTTGGTTATTGGATTTATGGCGGCATCAGGAATGGTCTATGGGGCTTGGATTGCCATTGCACAAAGAGATATTAAAGCCCTTGTAGCTTATTCTAGTATCAGTCACCTTGGATTTATTGTATTGGGAATCTTTGCTCGAAATGGAGAGGGAATTGAGGGTAGTGTTTTACAAATGGTTAATCATGGAATCATAGCTTCAGCCTTGTTTCTTATTGTAGGGTTTATTGAGATTAGAATGGGTACACGTAACCTTGATGAATTACGAGGACTCAGTAAAGCCATGCCAGTTCTTTATGGGACTTTTATGCTTGTCATGTTGGCGGCATTGGGTTTGCCAGGCCTGAACGGTTTTGTAGGTGAATTTTTGATATTGGTTGGCGTTTGGACTTCTCAATTGTTGGCCGGACTGTCAGGCGTCTTGGTTCTAATGGGCGGGCTGTCCATTGTATTTGCTTCAATTTATATGCTTTATATGTTTCAGGGATCTATGCAGGAAAAACCCAGTTCTGAAGATATTTCCGATATCAATTCAAATGAATTTAAACTTCTGCTCCCTGCCTGCTTTTTGATCTTGTTGATCGGATTATATCCAAAACCTTTCATAGATCGTGTGTCTCCCTCTGTTGAATCGCTATTGCATCTGGAAAAAACTGTCAATCTTGATGCGGGAAAAGGAAGCGATCATCATTAATTGATACGTTCGTTGTTA
>CAYYIR010000047.1:0-11378 GCA_964471995.1 uncultured Nitrospina sp.
GTATGGTTTTCCTACTTTGTCATAGTAGTCATAGTGGAAAGAACCGTGGGGTTTGATGAGGGTTGTGAGAGATTAAAACTCGAAAAATATATTAGAAATTTTTTTGAGTATTCATAAGATCAGAAACCCTAAACATCCTCTCATCACTCACTATCATATCTCGGTATAATCCCTGTTTTTTAGGTTTGGTTGTTGGTGAGATTTTGGTTTGGATTTATGAGAGTTCAAAAGAAAACCCCTAAACCACTTGGAGTGGTCTAGGGGTGATTTCCAATAAAAGTATTAATTAACTTAAAATGGACTATCGTTGGAAACTATCAACAAACCCTGATAAAGGAAAACTCCCAAAGGCACATTGCATAAAAAGTTGCTCTATTTTTTCTTTTAAAAACTTATCCTTATCCATATGTTTCTTTAGTTCTTTCATTGCTTTATCTAAATTCCCTTTTGACAAAAGACCTCCATCCACTGTTTTTTTAAACTGTTTAATTCTATCATCATGCATATTTTCTAATATAATCGCAGCAATCCAACAGGACTGCCCCGTTATGCATTGTGAAGGTTTCTCGCTATCGGCACAATTCAAAATTCGACTTTCTTTAAATAAAGACCTATAATTCTCTGCTTCTACCATCCACCTGTTAAATTTCGCAGTCTGTTCTGCTTTTTCCTTTTTCTTTTTTACTTCTTTTTGGGACTCCTCCTGCTTCATATAGAGTTTTAAACTTTTAACTTGTTCCCTTATTTTTTGATTTCCATGACGTCTTGGTGGTGGAGTTCGTATCCATGATTGTAATAATTTAATTCCTGCTTTTGCATCAGGATATCCCTGTTCTGCCGCAAGTCGATACCACTTGTATGCTTCTACTAAGTCTTGTCGATCTTCATTGCTAGCTCCGAGACCATACATCGCACCCAAGCTGTATTGTGCTTCAGCATCTCCCTGCTCTGCCGCAAGTCGATACCATTTAATTGCTTCTTTATCATCTTGTGGTACCTCATTTGTATCATCTCCGATATAATACTTATTACCCACCCTTTTTTGCATTTCTACACCTCCATCTGGTGCAAGTCGAAACCACTTATTTGCTTCTTTATCATCTTGTGGAACGCCCTTTCCAAAGGCATACATGGAACCCAGATCCGCTTGTCCTTCAGCATCTCCCTGTTCTGCTGCAAGTCGATACCATTTAACTGCTTCTTTGTAGTCTTGTGGAACTTCTTCTCCTTTTTCAAACACGCGACCCAATTTGTTTTGTGCTTTTGCATCTCCTTTTTCTGCAGAAAGAAAAAGCAATCGAACGGATTCCTTGCATCTGTCATGCGACAAATGACACTTTATTCTAACTATAAAGCGTTGGTAAAAAGATTCCTGCTCTGATGCAAGTCGTAACCACTTGATTGCTTCTTTATAATCTTGTGGAACTCCTTTCCCCTCGCTATACTTCATACCCAAGTTATATTGTGCGAGAGCATTTCCTTGATCTGCTGCAAGTCGATACCATTTAACTGCTTCTTTGTGGTCTAGTGGAACTCCACGCTCCGTATCATACATAATACCCAAATAAACTTGTCCTAATGCATTTCCTTGATCCGCAGAAAGACGATATAACCTAACTGCTTCTTTATAGTCTTTTTTAACGCCACGCCCCAGATTATACATGTCACCCAGACGCGCTTGTCCTTCAGCATTTCTTTTAAATACTGCTTCTCGATACCATTTGACTGCTTCTTTATCATCTTGTGGTACTCCTTGACCTTTTTCATACATCAAACCCAACATAACTTGTGCTCGCGCACTTCCTCTTAAGGGACTAATCAACCTAAGTGCTTCTTTGTAGTCTTTCCTTTGATATGCTGCCACCCCGGCATCATAGTCATCCTTTGTTTTGTGCAAATAATCCATTCTATCTAATAACTTCGACCGTTCTAACATGCTGTCAGGGGCAAGAGCATACCACTTGATTGCTTCCTCATAATTTTGTGGAACCCCTATTCCGTTCTTATACATCGTGCCCAAATTTGATTGTGCATCTGCATTTCCCTGTTCTGCGGCAAGTTTCCACCACTTGCTTGCTTCTTTCAAATCTTGTGGTAGTCCTTGTCCTCTGGAATACATCACACCCAAACTGTATTGTGCAGATGAAAACCCTTGTTCTGCTGAAAGACTAAACAACCTGACTGCTTCTTTGTAGTCTTTACTTTGGTGTGCCTTCACCGCGGCATCCCAGTTCTCATCCCCACTGGCAGTTCCACCCATTACCAAAAAAAACACACAAACAATCAGAATTTGTATTAGTTTCTTCATCCTATCTCCTGTCTTATTAAGAATCTTTCCCAAATACATTTTTACTCAGTCTGCTTTATCCATACAGTCAACAAGTTTCCTGACAGGTAGCACTTTGATCTGTTTCTATTCAAAAAAACTATTTAGATGTGTGGTTATATCACAGAGAGGTGAGTAGAACCATTAACCAGAATCAATTCTAAGCCTCTAACAGTAACTAAAAAGAGGTGCTACCGTAAGAAAGTTTATTAGATTTGCCTTCATGGTTTATCCTCCATAATCATTGTCATTTCGATAAATCCGAACTAGTTCCTCTATGGCCGAGTGAAAATGCGCAGGAACATTCTTATTTATTTTTCGCGCTGTCTCGATTGCTTCATCCAATGTCTGACAATTTCTTACTGTGTTGGCTAAGTTTTCATGGTATTCCCTGATCATTTGCGACACTGTAGAAAGGTTCGATGCTCCCCCGGAAATCTCACCTGCAACCCTCTCCAAGTCGACCTGGTGTTTCACTAAAAGATCAAAACAAATTCCCTTAAAGCGAGCAGTAACCGTATTTCGGTGCATTTCTAAATCACTAGCTGTTTGATTTATTTCAAAACCATTTTCTTGAAGTTTCGACAATAGCAGCTCATCGGGGTCTTCGTTTGAGGTTCTTCCATTGTCCAGCCCAAGATCATTTTCCTGAATTAAGCTTCCCGTTGCCATTGTGATTCCCCGTTGAATCACGTTCTCCAGCTCACGAATATTTCCGGGCCAACGGTGTTTCTTGATTTTTGTAATCGCTTTCTCCGAGATTCCCTGAACATCTTTCTCGTATTCTTTACTGTATTTCTCGCAGAAATAACTGGCCAACATTTCAATATCTTCTTTTCTTTCCCGCAGTGGCGGCAATTCGATGGGGATGGTATTTATTCGGTAATACAAGTCCTCACGAAATTTCCCCTCGTTTATTGCATCCTTTAGGTTACGGTGAGTCGCCGTAATAAACCGTACGTCAATATTGATCGGTCCTGTTCCTCCCAGACGGTCAATCTTACGTTCGGCTATCACGCGCAGAAGTTTCACTTGCAGTGCTTGGGGCATGTCGCCGATTTCATCAAGAAAGATTGTTCCTTTATTTGCTTGTTCCAGACGTCCCTTACGCATTTGTAACGCTCCGGTGAAGGCCCCCTTTTCATACCCAAACAACTCGCTTTCCAGCAAATCGTGCGGGATTGCACCGCAGTTTACAGCGATGAAGGGCTGATCTTTTCGATCGCTCTGTTTGTGAAGTGCATTGGCAAAAAGCTCTTTTCCTGTTCCTGTTTCACCAAGAATCAACACGGAAGAAGGTGCGGCGGCGGCCTTCTTGAGTATCCGATAAGTCTCCAGGGTTTTTGGATTCTGTGTCCTTATTCCATATTGTTCGCATTCCTGTTTCAGGTATTGATCCTCTTGTCCACTTGGTTTCTCAATCGAAATATGGACACGGAGATCTAGCACCTTGCTCTCCAGGTCTTTCCGTTGTTCCAGAAGTCTGTCTTTGTCTTCTATAAGGGATTGCAGTTTCATCTTTAACACATCTATTTCTTGTGCCTGTGCATCTCCTAAATCACGACCGCGATCTACTCCCTCTTGTAAGGTATTGAGCTTAGACTTGATTTTTTGCAGTTCCTCTTCTTTACCAGTTAAGTCCCTCACAATAGAACTCAAATGAGATTCAACTCGGCTTTTTTCTTTTAATAGAGAATCCGAACGTTCCTTTTCGGCGCCGGCATGATAAACAGAGACAAGAAGTGCGGTTAAAATTATTGAGCATAAGGGATGGAACAACTCCATGACCAGGCCACTTTGAAAAACAAAAAAATTAGCGACCGCGTAACCGACAGCAAGTAAAATGACCAAAACGGATTGCACTAAATAATTTCGGGAAAACAGGATCGTGGATGTCGCGATACCCATTAGAAAAATAAGAGAAACATTAAATATCTCTCCGGTCTCTCTTAAAAAACTTCCCGTTAAAATAGTGTTTATGATATTCGCATGGATTCCTGATCCCGGGTAAGACTCTTCAATTGGAATTGATTTAATATCAGCTCCGGTCATGGTATTGGAGACCAACACGAGTTTCCCTGTTAGATCTTCTCCGCTTTTTGACATTTTTGAATCATTAGATAAAACGGAAGCAAAAGAGGCATGCTTAAATGTTTCCTCCCACCTGCCGGCATAATTGATGAGCATTTGTCCATTTGAGTCCACAGGAATACTAATATCTTTGGCTAAATTGTTTTTGGAAGTAGCAGCTCCTTTTAAATGGATGGCGAACTTGGAAATTTTAATATCCGATAGAGGCACACCCAGATAATTTAGTACCACCTGCAAACTCAATGAAGGTAAGAGTTTTCCATTATAGCGAACCAGCAGGGGGACCCTTCTGACCATCCCGTCCTTATCCCTGTTAGTCGCTATATGGCCGATTCCATCAGCAGCTGCAAGCAACTGCGGTAACGGGGCGGTTACGCTTTTCACCGATTTAAATTCTTTTGAATTTTCTCTTGCTGCCGGAAGCCTACTAATAGAGGGTAATGCTGGATTCTCTTTGCTGGTGGCGGGGTCGTTTTGTTCTAGAAAGTCGACAGCAACAGGATATATCACTTTGGCATTATTTTTTGTGGCTTCGACCAATCGGCTGTCCCCGCCATCATCAACAGGCTGCGCAAAAAGAATGTCAAAAACAGTGACACCTGAATTTTCCTGCCGGAGAAAATCAATCATTTCAGCGTGGACCGATCTTGGCCACGGCCATCGCCCATAAACCTCGGCACTCGGATCATCCGCATCGATCATTACTATATTGGGGTCGGTTGTAATGGGACCACGTAATTGAAACCGCATGTCCAGGGTCTTCCTATCCCAGTCCCTGAACAAGTCTGAGAAAAAGATTGACAGCAGGATCGTCAGAACGGCGCCGGCAAAGCCGAAGAGATACGGTTTCTTGCTGTTACTCGTATCTAACATTTATCTCCTTTGAGGTCTTTACCCAGCGTTCCTAGAATATCTTTCGGTTTCCCAGGTTTTTTAACGATGGGAACCTTTTTGCAACCAGGTTCACTGCGCATCAACTTGTATAAGGTTTTATCATTTTTGAAACTGACAGAAAGATTTCGGTGACCTGTTTCATAGACTTTCCCTTTTTCAAAAATCGTGATTTTACGGGAGGCCTCGGCCCAATCGGAACGTTTGTTTGTTGAAAATTCTTTGGCCAGAACCTCGATGCTGCTAGTACCTTGAGAGGTATTGGGATTAATACTGAAATATCCCTGATGGGAATAATCAAAATCCAAGGGCATCTTGCCACTCAAGGTGGCAATGACCTTGATCCGTTCTAATCCGGCGGGACCCTGAACATCTAATTTAAAATTGGAGGCCGGGATTTCGTAGGTTACACCTGCGGAAACCTTCTCCTTGTGGAAATTATTGGGAAACAGCAGACCGACTTCCCCGTTTGAGTGGATAGCCCAAAGTGTAATAAAGGCGTCCCGATCCGATTCCACACGAAAGACAATGTTGTCCCCAATCTGGTATTTATTTTTAGTTGTCCAAACCTTTTTTCCTTTTGGCGTGTCTTTATAAAAACCTGATTCCAGGGTTAAATTGAGTACAGGTACTTCCGGTTTGCTGACGAAAAATTTTTCTACGTTGGTATCAAAAGTCTCCCTAGGAGAAACCAACTTTTTTTCGTGGCTCATTAAAAATGCCAGGTCCTCGGAGTTGATCTCGCTTCTATCAATCAGAATATTACCGAAAGATAAAATGTGCTGACTCTGCGTTTCAATCAGTCTGGCCCGGATCTCAAGCCCCTTTTTTTCCAGACGGTAGGACCCATGAACATAAAACTCAAGGTTCTCCTCGTTCGCGGTGTCTTCATGAGTTTTGTCTTCGGGCTTAACGATTGACTTAACAATCAAGGGCTGCGCTTGCACCAGAACTGTTTCAAAATCCTCTTTAAGGATTTCATTGAATTTCGCGGTCTTGTCGTGTCTTAAATCCCTGAAACCGGTCACACCCACCAGGTGGCTTCCTCCGGGTGGTATATTTTGGGTAACCTGGTTGACTAAATCCGTTATACCGCTTTTCCAGGCCTGGGATTTGTTAGAAGCCCATTTTGGGGTATCAATAGTGTAGTTAAATGAAACCTTCACATGGTTAAGGGGAGACAGAAGGTTTTTGTTTGAAGGTTCAAAATTGGAAACAAAAATTTCATAATTCAGCTTTGCTTCGATCACATGATGTCTGCTATCGAAGTTATTAATTTTGTGAATGGTGGTTTGAACCTGGCCGTTTGTATCGCTTACCCTTTCCGACTCAAGCTGCCCTTCACCTTTTTTAAAACGAAACAGCACGGGGATATTTGAAAGCGGTATCTTGCGTACGGAATGATCAAGGTACACTTCGGCGACCAAGGGCCTGGAAATTCCCTTATAGGTTTTAACAACCTGATTGTTGCCGGAAACAATGTTTAACCTCAGGTTCTGGGTTATACCATTGATCTTTCCAAGAAAGGTATTCCTGGAAATGTTTCCCGCTCCCCATGGCTGTTCAGACTGGTTTCCCCGCATAATGATCCTGAGGGAACTCCTTAAAGACGGGAGACCGGTTGTGCTTTGGTAACCGTTAAGATAATTGAATAAAGCTCTAACCACATCCCCTTTTTCTTCCGCCTCATTTCCTTGGCGCAGGTATTTTTCTAGAAGGGTTTCGGTTTCCTTTATACGGCTCTTAATCCCTGAGGCCGCAAGATTCCGATTTAAAGCTGCAAAAGAGTGGTGAGTTTTTTTGGAACTGTCATACCATCCATCCTTAAACTCCACACCCTCGAGTAGGGTATTGACCTCGGTCACGATCAGTGATTGGATCGAAGTCCTTTCAGTGCCGGAATAGTCTTCCATTCTTGATTTGATTTTAACCTTGATGGATTTTGCCAGATCCAGTCTGGATAATTCCTTTGCCTTGGTTAAACTTTCATTAGAACTGCTGACACCCACAATATATTGAGAGAGAGGATATTTAATATGTTCCCTTCCCAAAACCCAGCCGGGAGGTTTGACGACCAACGGTTTTGCTACTGGTAGAACATTGGCTTGATCTTTTTTAAGCATTTCTCCGATGCCACCCGCACATCCGGATACCAACATCGTAAGAACACACCCCGCTAGAGTCTGGATTATTTTTTTTATGTTCAGCATGTTAGAGATTAACTCCATTCCGTTTCCCCTTACACAAGCATAATATAGCAAAACCCGTACCTTTAAGGCTCATGCGGGACTGCCCTTTCTATTTAGAGGCATCCATGGATGGTTAATCGATCCAGTTCTGATCAGCAATCTATTATTAATTAAAGACTTAGCTAATATTCGTTATAGATGTTCAACCCGCAAAATATTTTACACGGCACAAAACCTCCCAACATTTTGTATCAAACCGTGCATGGTTCCATGCACGGTTCCATGCATGGTTGAAGGGTTTCCTGGTTGAGTGCGGCCTTCTAACAGAGAGGTGAAAATATTTTTTACAGCTTGATAAGCCGCATAACCTAATGAAAAAAATAGTTTTCGTGAAAGATAGCATTTTGCCCTTGGTTTTTTTAATGCGGGTAAAAACGAATGGCATGAATCATGTAATTAAGTTCGGTGAGTGGGGTTTATTACCCCATGGCTTAATCAGGGCCACGCACTGAAACAGGAATTGTTCTCCGGTCGCCTTGAACTTTGAACCCTAAACCTATCAAAGGTAATAGGTATAAAAACAGATGAAAGGAAAATCGACATGAACAAAACTATTATGAAGAACATTGTAAGTAAGGGATGGATTATCCTCCTGATATTTTTGGGGGCTTGTGAAACGTTACCAACGAAACGAGTTACCTTGAATGAAATCGACCCTCCAAAATGGGTTTTAAAAGGAGGCGGTGCCTACAAAGATTCTGGGAAGAAAGCTTTTTACGGAGTCGGTTCCGCTTCCGGCATCAAGAATTTTTCCTTACAAAAAATCGCGGCAGATGACAGGGCAAGAAATGACTTGGCAAAGGTGTTTGAGTTTTGGACCAAGTCCCTGGCCAAGGACTATATGGATCATACTATAGCCGGCGACTTTATAAAGTCCACCGAAGAACAGAACGTGCAGGCGGCTATCAAAACAGTAACAGCAGCCACCTTGACCGGAGTCATGATCATTGATCACTGGGAACATCCTCATCGTAATGAGCTTTTTGCTCTGGCCACACTTAACCTGGATAAATTCAAGGAAAATATTGATCGCCATAAAGAACTATCTAAGGAACTTCGTGATGCGGTTAAGGAAAATGCTGAAAAATTGCACGAGGAAATGGAACGGGAAGTCCTCAAGAAGGAAGGCGGTCTCGGATGAAAATATTTTTTCTGCTTATAAATTTTGTTTTTACTTTGGCGAATCCGGTTTGGGCCGATGATTTTGACCCAAGAAAAATCTACCAGGAAACTTCTTCGGCGGTTGTATTGGTCACAGGAGCAAACCCCGGAAACCGCTTCAGAAGTATTGGCACCGGATCGATTATAAGAAAGGACGGGCTAATTATCACAAACGCGCATGTAATTCTAAACTCAAAACGCAATAAACCGTATCAAAACCTTTGGGTTTATTTAAAACCCAAGCGCCTGATCGGTGACGTTAAAAAAGATATGACATTGCGTTTCAGGACGGATTTGATCGCTTACTCAAAAGGCTGGGACCTCGCCATATTAAAAATTTCCAAAGCGGATTCATTGCAAGCTATGCCATCGTTACCCTTTGCCGACTCGGACGAGACCCGGATCGGTGAGAAAGTAATTGCGATCGGTCATCCGGAACAAGGCGGTTTCTGGTCCTTGACGACAGGGACCATAAGCACTCAAATCCGTAACTTCCAGAGTATCCGTGGTAAACATGTCTTTCAGACAGAAACAAGTATCAACAAAGGAAACTCCGGTGGTCCGTTGATTGATCGAAAAGGCCGAATCGTAGGCATCAACTCAAACCTCGCACGTAAAGGGAAGGACGGCACAGCTATCACCGACATAAACTTTGCAATAAAATCAAATGTCGTAATCGATTGGTTGTCCTCCATCGGGTATTTGCCTGAAACTCGAATGGCTAAAGTTGTTGACGGCCCCAAGGTTGCAAACCAACCTGAAGATGCAGGAATAGTTCCGGTCCCCAACGAAAAACCGAAACAAGAAATGCTGGAGGACCAGGTACTGGCTGAAAAAAAGACCCTCCCGAAACCAAGGGTTTTAAGCAAGTTGGGACCCTACCATTATAAAAATCTGTTTCAAAGTGTGGAAAACGAAATGGAAAATATGATGGCAGAAATGAAAACCCGAATCCGGTCGAAAGTGAGATGAAGATATGTTTTTTAAACGCACTCAAATCCGTCTCGGATATTTTCTGTTTGTACTCGCACTTTTTATTTTGGTAAATCCATCCACCGGAGTAACGGGTGAGATCAAGCTCTACCTAAATGATACCCGTTTAGAACACATCATGGTCGAACAACAGGATTGTTCGGTTCATAAAGGTGTGGATGGAAAGGTAACGTTAGGATTCAAACTCGGGGGATTTTTATTTAGCGTCGGTCCTGAAATCTCCTTCGGGGAACAATCGGGGATTGACTGGGATCACACAGTCCAGAGGTTGATTGCCCGTTACCAGGAGCTTTGCGCACGTTTTAATACAGGCAGTATTTCCAAAGCGGAATATGAAAAACGCCTTGTAGTGATTGAGCGCATTGAAAAAGATGCTTATGCGGCTTACCAGGATTTTTTAAAGAAGAAGGCCAGACAAAAACAGGATCTGTTTCATGAACTGGAAAGTGAAACCATGGGTTCGACCTCTCAAAACAAACATGAAAATACCTAAACCTGGGAATCAACAGTGGATGGTGTCCGGAATTTGTTTTTACGGTCATGCAACTACTACACTTATACCCTACCCAAGCATAAGAATATTTCTGGAATATATAATATTTATCCTATATTGGGGGGGGCAAAACATGTATGCTACGCGTTCGTTAAGGTGAATTGATTCCATTAAATTTTTTTCATTCATATAATTATTCCCATAGGGGAGTTGGCTGTATGTTTAAAGATCGTTTTATAATAATTGGATTTGTTTTTTTATTTATCCAAATGTTTATTTTCCCAGACTCATGGGCTGGGGAGGTTAAGCAGGGTAAAGAAAAGCTGCATCAACTCCCAGCGCCAAAAGTTTCTCCCAGCGAAATTCTCGATAGCGATTATCTACAAGGTAAAAAATTTGAGGACCGATTTTTAAACCTTGGTGTGAGTAAAAGCTTTGAAGTTTTAGAGCGTGACCTGATAAAGGTTCAAGTAAAAAACTTTATTCCGCCCTTGTTAGTGCCGGCCATTGGAAACCATGCATTTGTTTTGCCTCCTGGCCTTTTTCAAGTAGCCACCAGTTTTAAATTCATAAATGTTACTGGTGATGACTGGGCCAAAAAAGGGGAGATAGATAGCACCCACCGAGCCAACGATATTCAGAGAAGATTTTTAACCACTTCTATACGCTACGGATTTGATTTGGATAGAAAGTTTTTGCATAGCTTTACGGCAGTTTTGAACGTTACCTATGAAAGCTCGGTTAGCCGCGGCCCCGTTAAACTGTTAGATGATGGTAATGGGGCAAAAGATGTTTTCAATGGGGGAACATCCGAGGGGCTTCAGGACCTTAACTTAATGATAAAAAAGAAAATTTGGGATCAGGGGAATAAACCTATCGGGTGGGCGGTTGCCGCTGGGGTTTATTTCCCTACAGGCTCAACTAATAAAAGAGTTGGGGATGATGGACAAATTACTGTAAGGACAGTCAGCGATCAAACTACCAGCGAAGTTCTTTTCAAGCGGTTCAATGATGAAGGCCTTCTTCCAGCAGGAAGGCAGTTAGGCACAGGCGAAATGTCGTACAAATTTGGAACATTTTTCACGCGTCAGTTTCTCCCGGGTGATCTTCCTGATTTTTTAGCCGGGACACCTTTTGACCGGGCCGCGATACATTGGGGTGGAACGTACAGGGT
>CAYYIR010000048.1:0-3913 GCA_964471995.1 uncultured Nitrospina sp.
ATTTCAACGAGTTTTCTGCAACCACCAGAAATAGCATAAATTGAAAAACCACCGGTATAACTAAAAACATTTAGGACAGAAAGTCCGGAAGAAATGTTTTTTATAAGAAATCTATTATCCCTTTGATCAAGAAAAAACCCTGTCTTTTGACCTTTTATTACATCGACATGAAATTTAAGTCCATTTTCAAGGAACTGAGCCGGAATTATGGGGTCAGGCCCCAACAAAACCTGCCCATCAAAGAATTGGTGGGAGGATTTTTCTACATTCCTTGAAAGTCGCAATACCACCTGTTCTACATTTTTTTCAGTTTTAATTGCTTCTAAAACTTTTTCCAAATAGACAAACCAACTAATGGTATAAACCTTTATAACCCAGGTATTGGCATATCGATCCAAGATGAGTCCCGGGAACCCATCATTCTCTCCATTTAGTATTCGATAACCGGTTGTTCCCTGGGACTGAAGCGTTTCTCTAATTAAAAGGGCTTTTTGAAGTCTTTCTAAAAAAAAATTAGTATCAATTTTTCTAGATTCGGATAAATTCAATACTCGAAAGCAAAGGTCAGAAGTGGGATCCCATAATCCAATGGCAAGGAAACGGTTTTTATGATCATAAAGGACAGCGAGACCATTCGAACTTTCCGTTATTTTCTTTTGTAATTGGTATTTGAAAACCCAGGGATAACCTTTTTTAATTTTCGCCTCTAGGGTCTTCGAAATTTTAATTTTGACCATTTGATTGTATTAGAATTTTTACTGTTTGCATGGTATCCAAAATTTTTACCTGCCGTATCCGAACATGATCTTGCACAGGTCGTCGTGACCATTTTCTAGGATTTGGTAAAATTGCTGCCAACCAGGCAGACTCGACAGGTGTTAATAATAAAGAGGAATGTTTAAAATATAATTGCGAAGCTTTCTCGCATCCAAATATACCTTCTCCCCATTCAATAATATTCAAATAAACCTCAAGAATGCGTCTTTTATTCCAAAAAAACTCAATTAAGGTCGTAAAGTAACCTTCAAGGATTTTTCGCAACCACGTTCGCTCCTGCCATAGAAACACGTTGCGGGCAGTTTGCATAGAAATAGTACTGGCACCAATTTTTCTATCTCTTATTAGGTTTTCCTGAATCGCATATTCAATGGCTTTCCAGTCAAAACCTTGATGGGAAAAAAAATTTTGGTCTTCTGCAGCAATAACTGCTTTTAAAAGATTTGGGGAAATACTCTCGAGTGACCGCCAAGAAGCTATGCTGCGTTGGCTTTTCGAATCGCTTTGAACCCAGCGTATCCACATCAACGGGGTTGAAGGCGGGTTTACATACTTAAAAACAAGAACAGGGATAAAGGTAAATGCTAAAAAAACAAGTAAAATATCAAATACAAGGCGTCCAATTCGGATTCGTATCAGCGCTTTTTTTTTAATTCTTTTTCGCCTTTTTCTTGAGGAGGTTTTCAAGGCAGCCAGAATCTTACTAGGTAAAAAATGTTCTTATTTGATGACTGTTCCCCTCTTTCCAATCAACTTTGTTTTAAAAGGGAATCATAACGTTTCACAAGATTATAAAACTGTTCTAAATTATCAGTAGGTATTTTTCGGGTGTAATGCTTGTGATGTTTCGATTTGAAAGGATTATATATCCGACCCCGATTTTTTCTATGCTGAATTTCATAGTGCAGATGAGGAGCAAATGTTCTACCCGTATTACCTGATTCTGCAATTTTTTGACCGGCCTTGATAATTTGTCCTGGTTTGACTAATACCCGACTAAGATGCAAATATAGGGTTTTGACTCCCTTTTTTGGATGGTCAATTTCCACACAATAACCATTTGCACGCACATTCCAATTTACCCGAGTAACCTTACCTTTAAAACCTGAGTAGACAGGCGTTCCCACAGGAGCTTTAAAGTCGGTACCCGAATGACCTCCTACCCCCTTTCGAAAATCCCCTGGTAGAGAGGTAATTTCGGTATAAGTTCGCATCGGACTTTGAGATTCTATAATGCGTTTGGTAATCTCCTTACCGTCAAGGTCAAAATACCCAGCCTGGCCCAAACCATCAAAATAAATTGCGACAAAGGTTTTCCCAAACCGTTGGCTTTGATACGAAAGCTTTAAAATTTTAAATTGCTCCGGTCCATCAAGTTTTTGGTAGATCACCTTGATCGCATCACCGTTTCGAATACTTTTATTAACATTAAAAAACCAAGATACCAGTCGCCCTAAATGCGCCGATAAGGCAGCACAGTTCTCTTGGCGAGATATAATCTTACAAACAGTATAATTTAGAGAATTTCGAACTTTAAATTCCAGTGATTTGATTGCTTTATCTCCAATTCTTATACCAACCGAATTTGAGAATGATACCTTCTTAATTTTTGGGCTCTCCGGTACAATTTTCTCTACTAATGCCTGCTGTATTTTAGGAATCTTCGGTACAATTTTCCCTACTGATACTTGCTGTATTTTGGGACTCTCCGGTACAATCTTTTCCAAAGAAATATTTTTCTCAGTTGCCAACCAATTAGCTGGCGATTGAAGCGAATTAATGGATTCTTCTTTCGGCGAAATTAGTTTTGCAATTTCAACTGGATTTTTTCTATCAAAAAATAACAAATAAAAATTTAAACCCAAGGAAACCGCAAATAAAAAAAGAAACCCAATACGGAATAAAGGTTTCTTCTTACTCTTTATTTGCTGATCTTGGAGGGAACTTGGAAAGTCCATTTTAATTCCTTCTTTATAAGTGATAAAGTGGGGAGGTATTTTTTATTTAAGCCATTTAAACCAGATCATTATATAGAGTAATGTCAAATAAAACAATAGATTCTGAGCAGGCAACGGCTGTCTATCAACCAGATGCTGTTTTTGTAGAACACGGGGCTAAAGACTATTCCATGTCGCAAACAATCTTATCCAAACTTCCAAATGTCCCAGTTTACGAAATTCAAAATATTGAGCAACTTGAAAAAGAATTTAAGACTTCAAAGTCTGATGTTTTTGGAGAAGCGAAAAAAAGTTTGGTTTTATCTCGTTTCCAGGGATCTTTTTTAAAAAAATGTCCAGGAGCAAGCCCCGGAATGGTTTGTTGTAATTATTATGTAGTCAACTTGTCAAAAAATTGTATTTATGATTGCTCCTATTGTTTTTTACAAAATTTTTTGGACAATAATCCATTGCAAGTGGCATTTGTAAATATTGAAGATTTATTTCGGGAGCTTGAAGAGGTTTTTACGCAATTTCCGGATCGAAATTTCCGCGTAGGGACAGGTGAAATTACCGATAGCCTGGCACTTGACTCACTAGTTCCTTACTCCCAACTATTAATTCCCTTTTTCAATCGACAGAAAAATGCGGTTTTAGAATTAAAAACCAAATCGGACCGTATCGAAAACTTATTGGATCTACCAGACCCCACCAACGTTATCGTGTCTTGGTCAATCAATCCCGAGAGAGTAGTTGATCTTGAAGAAAAGGGTACACCCAGCTTAAAAAAACGCCTTCATGCGGCCAGCCAATGTGTTGAAAAGGGTTATCGTGTTGGCTTTCATTTCGATCCTATAATTTTAGTATCTGGTTGGGAAAAAGCCTATAAGGAATTGGTAGACACTCTTTTTGATTATATTCCAGCATCTCAGATTGAATGGATAAGCCTAGGAAGTTTCCGCTATAGATCCTCGTTAAAACCCATTATCAAGTCACGGCACCCAAAAACCATGTTATTCACCGGCGAACATTTACCAGGTAAAGATGGTAAGTTTCGCTACTTACGTCCTTTGAGAAATAAGGCCTACGAAACTATTCGGGGATTTTTAAAGGAAAAATCCCAAGACTTGAATATCTATCTTTGCATGGAAACGAAAGAAATTTGGGAGGGAGTTACGGGTAAAACACCAAGAAGTGAT
>CAYYIR010000048.1:4013-11332 GCA_964471995.1 uncultured Nitrospina sp.
TTAAAAATGAATCGGAAAAAATAAGGCATTTTCTTTCTTTCAATGACTCTACCATTCTAGAAAAAAAGATGGTAGAGGATTGGATAGCTCGTTTATCGCATTTATCTCCCCAAAAACAGGCTGAGCAATGGACAAATGCGCAGCGCGATATACGGAGGTTACTAGCAAAAAAACAGGAACAAGGGGAATGCTTAAAAAAATTTAAAAATACAAATTCAGGTTGGGACCCCAAAGGTGAGCCTATTTCTGGGCGCATGATGTACCGCACTTTAGAATGGAAAACCTGGGAGATATTGCAGATGCCTCTCACAGAAAATTGCAACCTACTTTGCCGTCATTGTACTCGAACTAGGAAATTCATAGAAAAACATATCTCCTTTGACGAATTTAAAACAAATCTTGCTAAATTTTCCCCTTTTCAATTTGGGCACCTTCTTCTAAGTGATTTTGGAGAGCCATTCTTGAGGAATGATCTTTTAGATATCCTCCGTTACGTTAAATCGCAAAAGTTTGATCAAGTAGAGGTAGTGACTACTGGCAATCTTATAAGAGAAAAAATTCGGAATGCTATAGTTAATGAACAATTGTTAAGCCGAATCCTTATTTCTATTGAAGGAGCATCCAGGAAAACATACGAAAATATAAGAGGCTCTGACTTCGAAGAGATGAAGTCCTGTATTAAATCTCTAGCAAATTACCGTAATCAAACCCATCAACAAGGGCCCAAATTAATTTTCAACGTGGTTTGTCTTAAAGAAAATATTCATGAATTAGCATCCATCATGGACCTTGCTAACGAGTTGGGAGTAGATGAAGTCTATTTTGTCCACTTGAGCGGGGTAGTTAGCGAAATGTCCGAAGGTGACCGAAAAAGACTAGAAGGTAAACTTCTGTTTGCGGAAAATCACCTCAATAGTTGCAATCGAGATCTAATTCTAAATACCTTCAGGGAGATCAAAGCTAAGTCTATCTATTATAAGATCCCCTTTAAACCTCCAGAAAATTACTTTAGCAATTCAGAAGTGTTATCTGAAAAAACAATTACCAAAGACATCCGTCGTTGCAACAAGCCTTATGAATGGGTGCAGGTAAATAATGATGGTGACATCTTCCCATGCTGTCAAATAGCTCAAAGATATTCAGTAGGAAACATCACTGGAAAAACTTTCACAGAAGTTTGGAATGAACAAAGGTATAAAGAGTTTCGCGACGGATTGGAAAACGGTCAACCCAATAGTTGGTGTGAATCTTGCAATATCTACAACGGAAAACGGTTTTAAAAACGAAAAGAATAGATACTAGTAATAGGGCTATGCTGGTAAAAATTCTTTCACAACAAGCATCCCCATAAAACACAACCTATAAACGCATTGGCATAACAATGCTTTTATACTGGTCATCTTTAACAGAGGTAAACAGGCAGGAATGATTTTGATCCTTCAAGTTAAGAGTCACCGCCTCGACATCCATAACATTTAAAATATCGAGAACGTACTTAGCATTCAAACCAATAGATACCTCCTCTCCCTTATAGTCAATTGCCACTTCTTCTACCGCTGCGCCTAAATCGGTATTATCTGAAACCAGAGTGAGATTCCCTTTTTGTATCTCGAACCGCACCATTTTTGATTTTTCATCTGCCAATAGTGAAACCCTTTTTAATGCATGGGTCAAATCTTCTCGATTAACTTCCGCTTTCAGTGAATTGTCAGAGGGAATGACTTGGCGATAGTTGGGAAACTTGCCGTCAATTTTTCTAGAAACGATAACCTGTGTTCCATGAATAAAGGCGAGATGATTTTCATGAGAGGAAAATCCAAATTTCTCATCATCGTCTTCCAATAGCTTTAATAATTCAGACAAAGCTTTTTTGGGAAGTAAAAAACTGGCCTTTTCTCCCTTGCCGGTTTGGGAATTAACTGGTCTGTTTATCAAAGCCAGTCTGTGCCCATCTGTCCCTACAAGCGTTGCGCTATCTCCTTCTGTTTCCAACAACAAACCGTTTAATGCCTGCCTCGATTCATCTGGCGATACTGAGAAAAAAGTTTTGCGAATCATTTCCTTTAAGATTTTGCCATCAAATTCTATAAGAACCTTGTCACTGTACTCGGGCATTGGAGGGTAGTCTTCCGGCGGCAAACCAGGTAAGCGAAATTTAGATTTTCCACATTTCAACGTAATCCAATTATTTTCTTCTTTTTTGATATAAATTTCTTCGTTAGGAAGCTCTCTAATAATATCAAACAATTTCCTGGCATTGAGAGTCACCTCACCTGGTGTGGTAACATTCGCCGGGTAAGTTCCCAGTGTCCCTATCTCTAAATCAGTGGCGCGAATACAAATTCTATCTTTTTCAGCGGAAAGATGTAGGTGGGAGAGTATGGGCATCGCACCTTTTGGTTCGACTATTCCCTGAACTTTGTGTACGGCATTCAGGAGGACATCCCGACTTATTCTAACTTCCATATAACTCCTTAATTACTACAAATTGCGCCCAATTTAGGGCTTGAAGATTTTTTAGCACAATTGCAAAAACCTGTCAAAAAAAATGATCAAACATGAGCAAATTTAAAAACCTTGAATTTCAGCATTTATAAAAAATCAGGAAAGTATGCTCTTTGCTATTTTGCAACCAAACATCAAAATAGTGATAAGGGGTTGAAAAAAATCAACTATTAACAAAATGGATCAAATACTTTCTTTTAGGTAAAGTTATTTTTTTACAATTTTTGCCCAGGAATCCCTTAGGGTGACAATTCGATTAAATACCTGGGAATTTAAAGAGGAGTTCTTATTGTCAGCACAAAAGTAGCCCAACCTTAAAAATTGAAAGTACCCTGTGGCATCCTTTAGAGAGGGTTCTAAAAATGCTTCCTTAATAATCTCAAGCGAATTAGGGTTTAAACTTGATTTTAAATCGGGATAATTTTTTTCATCGGCAGGATTTTCATGTGTAAAGAGATGATTATACAATCTCACTTCTGCTTTTTGCGCATGACTGACTGAAACCCAATGTAAAGTACCTTTTACTTTACGACCGTCCTGAGTCGAACCACTTCGAGTTTCAGGATCGTAGGTACAATGCAACGCAATTATTTCTCCCTCTTTATTTTTGACCACCTCTTTGCACTTAATAACATACGCGTGTTTGAGTCGGACTTCCCGACCGGGTGCAAGGCGAAAAAATTTCTTGGGCGGGTCTTCCATAAAATCTTCCCGCTCTATATATACCGTCCTGGAAAAGGGTAGCTTGCGCGTTCCGGCATCTGGATCTTCCGGGTTATTCACAGCATCCATTTTCTCCACTTTTTCTTCAGGATAGTTTACCAATATCACTTTAAGAGGCCTTAAAACAGCCATTACCCGGGTGGCAGTAAGGTTCAAATTTTCGCGAACGCAATGCTCTAGCAAGGCAAAATCAACCGTGCTATTACTTTTGGAAATTCCAATCCTTTCACAAAATTCACGAATCGCCTCTGCAGGATATCCGCGTCGTCGCATTCCCGAAAGGGTCGGCATACGCGGGTCATCCCAATCCTCAACATGACCTTCTTCAACCAACTGCAAAAGTTTTCTTTTACTTAAGATCGTATAGTTGAGATTCAGTCGGGCAAACTCAATTTGCTGTGGGTGATAAATCTCCAACTCATTTAAAAACCAATCATAAAGAGGCCGGTGATCTTCAAACTCCAAAGTACACAGAGAATGGGTAATGTTTTCAATGGAGTCGGATTGCCCATGAGTAAAGTCATACATGGGGTAAACGCACCATTTATCACCGGTTCGATGATGAGGGGCTCTCAATATTCGATAAAGAATGGGGTCACGCATATTAAGATTAGCAGAACCCATATCGATTTTAGCCCGAAGAACTTTTTCGCCTTCTTTAAATTCACCAGCTTTCATTTTTTGAAATAAGTCAAGATTTTCCTCGATAGAACGATCCCTAAATGGACTATTTTTTCCTGGTTCGGAAAGGGTACCGCGATATTCTCGAATCTGATCCGGAGCCAAATCATCTACATAGGCCTTGCTTTTTTGAATCAACCGCATGGCAAATTCAAAAAGCTGATCGAAATAGTCTGAGGCGTAAAACATCCTATTGCCCCAGTCAAATCCGAGCCACTTAACATCTTCTTTTATGGCTTTCACATATTTCGTTTCTTCTTTGCTCGGATTGGTATCATCAAACCTCAAATTGCATAAACCTGAATATTTTTCCGCAAGCCCAAAATTAAGACAGATTGATTTTGCATGTCCAATATGGAGATGCCCATTAGGTTCTGGGGGAAACCGCGTATGAATGGTAAACTTGCCGGACTTTAAATCTTCGTCAATTTTATTTTGAATAAAGTTGGAAGGGGATTCGACTTCTGACAAATTTTTTCTCCTCTTGTTGAGTCTCTACTGTAAAAACAAAAAGTTATTATACTCGTAAAATTTATTAAGAGAATCTCTAATATTTTGGAGTTTTTTTGTCTCCGAAGCATCCACTCCCATCCAAACAAACAAACTTCATCCTTAAAAAAAATTTGTTCTCCCCTTCATAGCTTTTTTAAGGTAAAAATAGAAACTTACTAAAAGAAAAAGTCCTTTTAATATTCTATCGAAAGCAATATGTTGGCGAACCGAAGGTTTAAAATCCTTTTAATATTCCTTATCTGTGTGGGTTGCAGTTTTTGGCTGGTTTCCCGCTATCCTGCCCTGGATGCGAAAGCAGCATTATCGGGGATGGAAGCATTTGAGGACCCACTCACAAATGAAGCACATTTTCATGCAACAAGAAACGCCGATTTTTATACCCGCGTAATGATTACCACTCTGAATTGGTATGAAACCAATTGGCGTGGCATGGTATTCGGTCTTGTTATCGCGGCAGGTTTTTTTACTCTATTGAAATACATTCCCCGGCAATCTTCGGACAAACGCTTTCGAAATAGTTTTATGGGAATGTTTGTAGGAACCCCTCTCGGGGTATGTGTGAATTGCGTTGCTCCCATAGCCAAAGGAATGTATGAAGCCGGAAGCAAAATGGAAACCGCGCTGGCTGTCATGTTCAGTTCGCCTACACTGAACATCATTGTATTGACCATGTTATTTTCCATTTTTCCTTTTTACATGGCCTTGGCAAAACTTTTGGCAACCTTTGTATTAATACTGATAATTGTTCCCTTAATCTCCTACAAAAACAAACAGCCCATTGATGATTCTGTTTCAGAGGCCAATACCTACTGCGTTATCTCTAACGAGTCGTGGCCAAAAGCTTTGAAAGGCGCAACCTTTGATTATTTAAAAGGTCTACGATACATCTTCGTTAGAACTGTTCCGCTTATGTTGTTAGCCGGATTTTTCGGAGCATTAGCAAGCCATCTATGGAGTTTTGACAAGCTGATCGGAGTGCCGATCAATCTGATCAACTTAAGCTTGATTTCTTTCATGGGGACTCTCATGCCATTACCCATAGCTTTTGATTTAATGCTGGCACAGGCATTGATGATGTCCGGGCTGGCTCCCGCATTCGTCACTACCATGTTGTTCACTCTTGGCACATTTAGCATTTATTCTGCGATGATTGTTGCGCGTACCTTCTCTATCTTTCTTGCAATTAAGTTGTTCATTATTATCTCAGTGGTTGGAATTGTATTAGGTTACATCACTAATGTTTTCATAGAGTACCGTCACATCCATTGGTTGCAACAATACCACCAGATTGTAGGTAAACCTGCGATTAAAAAAGCTCCTTTTGAACGCAGTAATTTTTCTCCTATACCCACAACAAAACATGCGGCTCCAATTATTCATAAAAAAGGAAATATCATTCTTCATGCTCTTTCACATGAACCTCGTAGTTTACAAAAGGATAAACTCTTCACGATACAAAACGGAAAAAAAATGGGAATCACCTACACCAACGTGATGACCCCAAGCATTTTTCTTGATCCATTATTCTTTGGGCGGGGCATTGCTTCGGGAGATTTTAATAACGATGGCTGGAATGATTTTGCCATTGCCACCGATAATGGATTCGAGCTTTATCAGAATCTGTATGGGAAAAATTTTAAGAAAATTTTCAGTAATGTTACTGAGGTAAAAGATAAGCAAACCATTAACATTGCGATGGTCGATTTGAATAATGATGGTTGGCTAGACATTTTCCTTACGACCCTTAACGAAGGAAACTACTTAGTATTGAATCCTATTCCAGTTAAGGGAAAAATAACCGTAAAAAAAATTCCCAATGGAGGTGCGTTTTTAACCAGTGCTTCGGCTTTTGCCGATATTGATCACGATAATTACCTGGACATAATTAACGGTAATTATTTCCTCGGTATTTTAACCCGCAAACCAGTAAAGCAGGCTAAAAATCAGTTGGTCTTTAATGATAATCTTGATTTTAAGGTTCGGGATATGGAGGGTATTCCGGGCCAAACACATTCTGTCTTGCTTTCAGATTTTAATCTCGACGGACAACCTGACCTCGCTGTGGGTAACGACTATCGTGTTTCCGATACTTACTACCACGGCCAAAATAAAGGAACATTTAATAAAATACGTCACAAGGACAAGATAATTCCTCTCACCACCCAGAACACCATGAGTATAGATACCGGGGATTTTAACAACGACTTGATCCCGGATATTTACTTGGCAAATATAGGGATGTCACGCGGATTGGATGTGGTTTCAAATATTTTTGGTGACACCATGCAAAATGTTGGTCTTGATTTTTGTGAATCAGGGAAAAGTGTCTTAGATAAAAAATCCTGCCATCAATTGATCAAACTGGCCACCCTGTTGAATCCAGAAAAGCAGGACATTACAGAAAAATGTACGCTATTAGATGAGGTCGAAAAAATTCAAGAATGCATGGTCATGCGTATGGTCCTTGTCGCCTCTACTCGCAAAGACCCATCCCTGTGCAAAAAAATTTCCGAACCTTTCATGCTTAATAATATGGTTTGCAATAAATATTTTGAAGCCCAGCACCTCAAACTTGCGACGGACCAGGAAATTCCCATGCAAACTCAGTTCAACCTCCTTTTAAAAGGTCAAACCGACCACACCTTTAAAAATGTTTCCAAACAGACTGGAATTTCCACAGCTGAATGGAGTTGGAACGCACGATTTGCAGATCTTGATAACGACCAATGGCAAGATCTATACGTGGTCAATGGTGTACCCATCACTCAAGAATTTGCTGCTAATAATTTTTTTCATAACCAGAAGGGGCAAACGTTCAAATCCGCTGAGAAAGAATTTGGCTTGGATGACTATGATCACAGTTCTTCCTATACCTATCTTGATTTTGACCGGGACGG
>CAYYIR010000049.1:0-11270 GCA_964471995.1 uncultured Nitrospina sp.
TTTCGGGGGGATTCCCAAAAATCATCGCATTGACCGTTTTTTCGATCGGGGCGAGCTTACCTTCTTGCCAAAGCCAATAAATTCCAGCTGCAAGAATGACCAACAACAAGAGATTTCGGAGTGCTCCCGAAATCTTCATAAATGGACTCTTTTCTTAAGGGTGTTTAAAATAAATATTAACACAGCAAATCAAACAATAATCCTATTTCGAAATACCACCATAAAGCACCCCAAAACAGGACTGAACCGACCAAATCAAAAATCAGCTAAATATATTAAAATAAAGGCATTATCCTTCTATTAAAAAATCGGCAAAACCACTTATAACTTGAGTTTTAAGGTGACTAACCCCGAAAAAAGTCCACCTTTAAAGTTTGATAACGAAAAAACAGGCCTGAGACGACTATTAATAGCTTTTTTTGCAGCACTACTCGTAACTTCACAGGTCTTTCATCCATAAACCTGAAACAAGCCAAAGACCAACTAATCAAAAAAGTTTTCTCTGAAAGTGGGATGGGAAATGATTAGCTTTTGAAGTGAATTTTAGGCAGGTAGTTAAACTGATTTTACGGTCAATTCAGGATGGAGTTGTTCACGCAATTGACCTTGGATATATTTCAAGGTTCCACTTGTAGAGGTGGGGCAACTGCCACAGGCGCCTTGGTAATGGATACTTACTTCGTTACCCTCGATTCCTTTCAACTCTACACCGCCACCGTCTTTGGCAAGGTTAGCACGAATCGAGCGATTGAGTACCATTTCTATTCCTTCCAATTTCTTTTCATTATTCAGTTTAGCAAAATTCACTACATCCACTGCACTCAACTGAATTTTTTCTTCAGACTGATAAACCATCACCGTTTCATCAATGGTTTTCCAGACACGGTCTTTTAATGGAACCCAACTTGTTTTGTCGTCTTTTGTCACGGTAATAAAGTTTTCCATGACATAAACATTAATCACTCCTGGCTTTTCAAATAAGGCTGCAGCCATCTTATCGTCTTTTGCTTCGTCCTTACTAGAAAAGGAGGCATTCCCATGATCGAGAATCACCGCGTTGACCACAAACTGCAGTGCATTCGGGTTGGGAGTTTCCCGAGTACGTACGACCTTCAAAGCCTTTTTCAAATTAGGCTTTGCTTTAGCCTTCGGTTTGGGTTTTGCTACTGTTTTTTCGTTTAACTTGGCTTGAATGGCAAGCACTTCACTGATCTTCACAACAAATTTACTCTACAATTTTAAAAGATAACAATATACTAATATATTCTTCTACAATTTCCAACCACTGAGGATCATGTTGAGATATATTTCTATTCGGCACGAGAAGGAATTTCAGGGGTCGAGATACATACAACTCTCCTGCCTTTTAATGCCTGCATACCTTCATTTCCGACAAACACAGCAAGACCTATTAGCACTAAGGCTGTGATTCCTAGGAACAAATTTGGCTCCGGCGCAGTTAAAAAACTATAAGCCTGCCAGGCTAGCGCTCCAATGGTTGTAATGACCATAAAAATTGCTGGGTAGAGAACATAATGAGTCGGTTTTTTTACTGCCATTAACCAGGTTGCCACGACAAACAATGCCACTGCTGCAATAAGCTGGTTAGTCGCACCAAAGATTGGCCAAATTTTCTGCCATCCATCGGTGGCACCAATCAGGTAGGCAGCAATTATCACAGTAACCGTTACTAAATATTTATTTTTGAAAGTAGGCACTTTTTCACCCAACGATTCCTGAATCAGAAAACGGGTGATGCGCACTGCAGTATCTAGTGTAGTCAATACAAAAGTATTCAATGCCAAAACTGCAATCATTGATGCAAAAGTAAAACTTAAAAAGGGTAACATCTGATGGACTATATTTCCAAATCCATTGCCGAAAGCGAGTATCCATCCACCCGATTGCAACGTCTCACGGAAACCAAGTTGGCTCATATCAATACTGCTGCCTTGCGGGGCAACCCAATAAAGTCCTCCACCTACCAGCAATACTGTGACCACTGCCACAACTCCTTCTGTGAGCATGCCACCATAACTGATGCTTTTACCCTGCATTTCGCTCGCCAGTTGTTTGGATGTAGTACCTCCCGCCACAAGAGAATGAAAACCGGAAACCGCACCGCATGCCACCAATACAAATAGCATGGGCCAAAGTGGCCCCTGAACTTCAGACATCGCACCTCTAAATGGAGGAGTATTTAGTTCCGGACCGACCCAAATTAATCCTAGAATCGCGAGTGCCATGGAACCAATCAAAATATAAGTGGAAAGGTAGTCACGTGGTTGTAGTAAAGTTTGCACTGGTAAAATTGAAGCAACTCCAGCATAGATCATCAATACTATAAACCAGAAAATCAAAGGCGAAAATCCCATGACTCCCATTTCAGGAAGAGGCACGGGTATTTGAAAACCAATATAAATATTTAGAATAATAGTGAGTACCGCTATTAAGGACACTAATTGCAGGTTGTAACTCTTTTTATAAATACACCACCCCAATACCATCGACACAGGGATGATTGCAAAGGTAGGAAATACCATCTCTGGTTGTGCAATCAATGTCTTTGCTGCAACAACTCCAAATACTGCGATCACTAAAAGCATTGCCAATACTAAAAAGATGGCAAAAATAGCTTTAGCTCTAAAACCCATCGTGCTTTCTGCGATATCCGCAATGGAACTGCCACGATTACGAACAGAAACCATTAATGTCAGGTAATCGTGAACGGCACCGATGAATACATTACCAATGAGAATCCAAACTAAAGTGATTGCCCAGCCAAAATGATGCATGGCAATAATGGGTCCGATGACAGGTCCGGCGCCAGCTATTGAAGCAAAGTTATGACCAAAAAGAACCAGAGGTTTACTGGGTACAAAATCAACCCCATCATTTTGCTTTACCGCGGGTGTGACTTGGCCCGCATCCGGTTGAATCAGTTCACTATCCAACTTTCCTGCATAGAAACGGTAGCCTACAAAATAGAAAAACATGCAAGCGAATAATAGGATTCCGATAGTCAACATAGAATGAATTCTTTAAATAGGTCAATAAACTAGAATATATTATACCCACTTGAATTGGTTTTTTGAAAAGAAAGGAAGATCAGGAATCAACAAATAAGGAGCCCATCTTGATGGTTTCTTCGCGATCTGGGCCAGTAGAAATTATCAGGAAAGGAGTTTTCAGTAAATCGCTGAGATATTGGATATAGCTTTTAGCTTTTTTTGGTAATTTTTCAAAATCTTGAATCCCAGCGGTTTTTTCCATCCATCCTTCATGCTCAGTGTAAACTGGTTCACAATTTCCAAGAATAACAGGATCCGCAGGCATATCTTGAAAAACTTTTCCCTTAAACTTATATCCCGTACAAACCTTGATGGTTTTGAATCCATCCAATACATCGATTTTTGTCAAGATCAATGCATCAATTCCACTGAGTTGGATAGCGTGTTTTGCCACCACTGCATCAAACCAACCGCAACGTCTAGGTCTTCCCGTGGTGGCTCCAAACTCATGACCTACCTTTCCAAGTTGTTCCCCCTCATTATCAAACAACTCAGTAGGAAAAGGACCTTCACCCACACGCGTGGTATATGCTTTAACAACACCAAGCACTCTATCAATTTTTGTGGGGGGAATTCCAAGACCCGTGCAAACTCCTCCTGCAGACGAATTAGAAGAAGTCACAAAAGGATAAGACCCGTGATCAACATCCAACATAGTACCCTGTGCACCTTCACAAAGAATTTTTTTATTCTGCGAAATTAGACTGTTCATTAAAACATTTGTGTCCATAAGGTATTTAAGAATGACTTCGCGGAAAACCATCAGGTCTTTTAGCAATCCGTCAAACTTTGGCAGTTGCTTTCCATAAAGACTCTTAAGCACCTGGCTTTTTTCTTCATAATTAGCCTCGAGCCTACTTTTAAGATATTGCTCATCTCTCAAATCGCAAGCTCGAATACCTATTCTTGCAATTTTATCGGCATAAGAGGGGCCTATGCCCCGTCCAGTCGTACCGATTTTCTCAAACTTGCCTTTTTCTTTTTCTCTTCCCTGATCGCTCACTTGGTGATAAGGCATGATCAAATTCGCCCGATCACTGATGACTAATCTACCCTCCAGGTTGATACCAACTGACTCTAATTGCTTCATTTCATCGGATAATGCCATCGGGTCAACGACAACTCCATTTCCGATAATGCAAAGCTTGTTGTCATGAAAAATTCCTGAAGGTATTAGATGCAGAACGAATTCTTTTTTATCAAAGCAAATGGTATGACCGGCATTGTGACCACCTTGATAACGGGCAACTACATCTACATGATCGGCTAAAAGGTCAATAATCTTTCCTTTACCCTCATCCCCCCACTGCATTCCCAAAACCACTGCAACCGGCATTTAATACTCCTTAAAAAGAACAAATCGACAAACAAAACTGAGGCCAGCCCATGATTATCCTCACCCCGCACCTACTTGTCAACTACTAGGCGTGGGACCAAAAACACCGGCTTATTTTCAAAATAAAAAAGAGCAAGTCATCTTTACAAACCACTGTTTTTTCTAACAAAATTTTCCAAATGTGTTTTTACTCGATATTATCTCCAGAAACTTGAAAATAATAGTTTTCCTGCATAAAGGATCCTTCCCGTTTTCACACGCAAACTTCATTAGTGTTGGAATTTTTTAAGGAGAGTTTTAATCGTTTCTATTTTTATCATAGGCCCAATATCGACACCAGGGCAAAACCCACCGACCAGTTTCCACATGTTTTTGGAGTCCATATTCTCACGCCAGAAAGGGTAAGAAAGGCATTGCTTCGGCTTCGCATCATGAATACCACATCCTTTATCTGTTAAAAAACTACAAGGTGCGCCGTTTTCCCCAACTTCTAAAACCCACTCCCCGTCACTTCGAATAAGAAATGTTTTTTTAAATTCTGCAATAGAGAAATCCAAATAGGCTGCGGCCTTACGAATATCTTCACAGTCAAAACGAACAATTCCTGGTTTGATGCAGCATTTAAAACAGTCAGGTTGGCATTCAAAACGCAAAGGTTCCTTTTCCCACCATTTTTTCACAGAGTACCGTTGCCTATTGAAAGTTTAAAAAATAACTAAGTCGTCACGATGAATCACTTCTTCATAGAAAGATTCACCAATTGATTTTTTTATAGCTGAAGTTTTCATACCTTTAATTTGTTGGAGGTCACGGGAACTATAGTTTACGAGACCTCTTCCAATTTCCTTACCAGCTTCATCCAAAATCGTCACTGCCTTACCAAATTCAAACTCACCTTTTATCTTTATCAACCCGGCAGGAAGCAAACTCTTACCCCTTTCAATTAAAGCCTTTCGCGCTCCCGCGTCGACAACAAGTTTGCCTGCTGGTTTAAGAGTATGTGCAATCCAGTGTTTACGATCGCGAATCTTTCCTTTACCCGACCAGAACAAAGTACCCACAGCCTTGCCGGAAAAGACGTTTTCCAATATCTTTTTGTCCAGGCCGTTTACAACTAACGTGGGAATACCAAAACTCATGGTCTTTTTCGCTGCTAGCACCTTGGTATACATCCCTCCTACGGTCAATCGATTGTTACTTTTTCCCGCTGTACGTTCAATCTCTTCATTCACCCGCTCGACATGCGAAATCAATTCTGCTTTTTCATCTTTATTTTTAACAGAAGGATCTCGATTATAAAGCCCCTCAACATCAGAAAGAATTATTAAAAGTTGTGCATCCACCAAACAGGCAACCGTAGCTGACAGTGTATCGTTATCCCCAATTTTGATTTCCTCTACCGTAACAGAGTCATTTTCATTAATAATAGGGATAACCTTTCTTTCGAGAAGAGCTTCTATAGTGTGTTTTGCATTCAAGTAACGGCGGCGATTCCCCAAATCATCATGACTCAATAAAATCTGCGCTACCTTTATATCTTTTTTGTCAAAAGCTTTTTCATAAGTGTGCATTAAAAAGCTCTGTCCTATTGCTGCGCAGGCTTGCTTTTCTGGGATTGAAAGATCGGCCCGGCTAAATCCCAATCTTTCTCGTCCCGCCATCACAGCTCCTGAAGATACAATTACGACATCGCAACCTAAGTCTTGTATTAGTTTTATCTGGCGAGCATAATGTCTTACCCAGTCTTTGCTCAATCCACATTCTAGTAAGGAACGACCCTTATCTTTGCTAGAAATAACACTGCTACCAATTTTAATTACAACACGCTTAATGTCTTTTAGAATTTCTTGTCGAATCATGTTTTATATTTTTAAAATTGAAAACAACCTATTTAAAAAGAGTCATTAATGTAGCCTAATTTTTTTATAAGGTCATGGGAAATTTTTATTTTTTCGTCAATAAATTCACCCAGAGCCATAAAATATTTGGAAGCAGTTTTTCAGGGGATTTTTCTTACTATAACCTTCAACCTTTCTACTTTTTCAACATACACTTTTTCTCCCTCCCTTATTTTTCCTTCACACTCCGCCTGCCATAATTCACCATGCACAAGAACACTACCCTCAGGGTTCAATTCCTCCTTTACAGTACCCGTTTCTCCAACCATGCCCTCTGCCCCGCCTTGCTTCTTTAGATCTCGGGCTCTAGTTGCAAAAACAGCGATCCCTACCGAAAAGATAATTGCAAGCCCCATAGTAGGATAAAGAATAGCTCGCGAAATCTGCATGGTCGGGTCATCGCTGTCGATCAACATCGTTGATCCAAGAAATATAGAAACTACCCCCGCTAACGATAAAAGCCCATAACTCATCACACCAATTTCTGCTATAAAAAATAAAGCTCCAAGGATAATCAATAATAATCCTGCATAGTCAATGGGAAGAGTTTGCATCGCATAAAGAGCGAGCACCATACTGACCGCGCCGATCACTCCTGGAAAAACAAGACCAGGGTTGGACAGTTCAAAGTAAAGTCCCACCATACCAATCATTAGGAGGATGTAGGCCACATTTGGATTCGAAATAATATTAAGTATTTTTTGGCGTGTATTCATTTCCTGAAAAATAATTTCTTGATCGGTGGTCTTCAGTAATTTAAGACCAGAAGCTACTCGTACTTCTCGATTATTGAGCGCAAGTATTAGAGCTTGAATATCTGTAGCAATAAGATCTATCACATTTAGCTTTTTTGCTTCCTCCGCAGATATTGAAACACTTTTAACCACGGCAAGTTCGGCCCAATGGCTGTTTCGTTTACGCAACTCAGCCAGAGAACGTATATAGGCAGCTGCATCGTTAACCACCTTTTCTTTCATAGTCTCTCCCTGACCACCTTCACCACCTCCTCCCATCATATTTACTGGATGCGCTGCACCAATATTAGTTCCCGGTGCCATAGCAGCAATATGTGAGGCGATTGTAATGAAGGCTCCGGCCGAAGCTGCCCGTGAGCCGCTGGGAGAAACATAAGTAGCCACCGGCACTTCAGAGCTTTGTATTTTCTTGATTATCTGGCGCATGGAGGTATCTAAACCGCCTGGTGTATCCATATTAAGAACAATCAATTCTTGTTGGTCCTCATTAGCTTTGTGAATTTCATGAGAAACAAATTCAGCAACGGCTGGGTTGATAGCACCTGAAATCTTAACAACTACAATTTGATTGGCTGCAAAGGCTGGAGAAGTAAACCAGAAGAACAGAAAAAAAATAAAGAGGAATTTGTTTAACATACTCGGAAACCTCCCAAGAAGTTTTGCTTACTCGCCATTGTTTCACAGGGATCATTGCAAATCAAAGAGGTTTTACTTAAAAATAAATGTTAAAATGACCCAGTAATTAATTTAATACGGGAACTTTGATGCCTTATAAAACAATATTTATTGTCGACCCAATTCGTGGTGAACGTCTTCAAATGGCTAAATTTCTTAGTGAAGAAATTATTACAGTTTTGACATTTGTATCCATCAGCGATTGTTTCAAAAAACCTGGCCTCATCCATTGTGACCTTATCGTATTCGTACCCCGAACAGATAAAAACGAAATTAAACATTTGTTTAACATAAGAAAGAAGTACCGTCAGATACCTCTCGTTATACTTTTGAATAATGATTTTCCGGACATCAATCTCACAGAAATATCTACAAACGGTTTCGCTAATCCCCATAAGGCAATCAATAATGAAAAGGTACGAGAAATTATGCTTGGGCTGCTGACTCCCGAAGGGTTACCACCTCGCACCGAAGTCCCACATCCCGTTCCTATTTCAAATGAAGTACAAGCTGCGTTGTCAGAGAGGCCCAAATGAGTTTATCCCCTAAAATAACTAGATCTATTGTTGTGGGCCCCTATTTGATAGGAAATCAAAATCCCCTGATACTCATTGGTGGACCTTGTGTGATTGAGTCGGAACAAAAAGCAATGGGTATCGCAGAAAAATTAAAGCGTATCACTGCAGATTTAGGAGTGCCATTTATATTTAAAGCATCTTACGATAAAGCCAACCGGACTTCTATAAAGTCTTATCGAGGGCCCGGACTTGGAAACGGGTTAAAGATATTACAAAAAATTAAAACCCAATTGGATCTACCAATCCTTTCTGATGTGCATAAAGAAGAAGAAATAGAACCTGCAGCAGAAGTTCTCGATATTTTACAGATCCCTGCATTTCTTTGCCGCCAAACCGACCTAATAGTAAAGGCAGCACAAACAGGTAAACCTATCAATGTGAAGAAAGGTCAGTTCCTAGCACCATGGGATATGAAAAATGTAGTTTTTAAACTTGAAGAAAGCGGTAACAATAACATTCTACTAACAGAGCGAGGTGCTACTTTCGGTTACAACAATCTTGTTGTTGATATGCGCTCACTCGTATTGATGCGCGATCACGGCTATCCGGTGGTGTTCGATGCAACCCATAGCCTGCAACAGCCTGGTGGACAGGGCACAAAAAGTGGAGGTCAAAGTGAAATGATCCCCGATCTAGCTCGCGGTGCTGTCGCCGTGGGTTGCGATGCCTTGTTCATGGAAATTCATCCTGATCCCAGCAAAGCACTTTCAGATGGGCCCAACATGTTACAAATTGATTTACTACCCAGCCTTCTTGAGCAACTTGTAGCGCTTGATCAGATTGTAAAAGGAAAAACCGCACCACAAGCAAATTGAAGCCATGAACCGTGTTGTTGCTATATTGGTTATAGGATCACTTATTTCTCTAATATATAATCCAACATTTTCCTTTGCACAGGGGAACTGGAAACAACTACCTGCTACACCGACCATCCGAACTGAAAACTCCGCAGTTCTCCTTAAAGGCAAAATTTACGTATTGGGTGGATTCACACCAAGAGGTATGACCACTCGTGTTGATGTCTGGAACCCGATATCGAAAAACTGGAGTCTAGCTGAGCCACTTCCGCGTGCTTTACACCACACTACCGCTAGAGTGGTCAATGAAAAAATTTATGTTATTGGTGGATTTGAAAGCGGATCATGGAAACCAGTAAATACCACTTACGAGTACGTTCCGGAATTGAATAAATGGTTTAACAAAACCCCGATGCCAACAGCTCGCGGAGCCCATGCTGCGGCAGTCATTAACGGAAAAATATATCTGGTTGGAGGAGCTCATAGAAAACTATTTAAACTAGTTAATACCAATGCGCATGAGGTCTATAACCCTTCCAAAGATTCTTGGAAAAAATTGTCACCATTACCGACACCTAGAGATCATCTCACTGCAACGGCCAAAAATGAAAAATTATTTGCGATTGGTGGACGCATTAATGTCAATTATCAAAACAACTTAAATTCAAATGAATCTTATAATCCGAAAACAGGGAAATGGACCCAACTTGCACCATTACCAACAGCGCGTAGCGGCGTTACCTCAGAATTATTAAGAGGATGGATCCATGTTTTAGGGGGTGAATCTAGTGAGGGTACTTTTGTAGAGAACGAAGGATACAACCCAGAAAAAAATAAATGGAAAACCTTCCCACCCATGCCGATTGGACTACACGGATTAGCTTCGGTACTTTTTATGGGCAAAATTCATCTCCTAAATGGTGGCCCCCATCCTGGCGGAAGCGGCAGCAACCACCATCTAACTTTTTCCGAATAGAGCAAGCGATTTTTAAATATATTGTTACAGCTAAAGTTTTTTACTTGCAGCTAACAAAACTCTAATTATGAAAGTAAAACTAACTCTTTAGTGTTGCTTTTAGACTTTATCAAGTTAAGTACAAAGGAACCCTTAAGAGTGGGGAGGATGGCTCCCTTAAAGGGAGCCGGAGAGAAAAAAACTTGTTAACAATCGAGTTTGGCACGCCACGGATTGGGTCACCTAAAGGTATCCCAATCCGTTGGAGGTGGCAGTGCCAGTTCGAATCTTCATTTTAAAATTAGCAAGGTTTATGCCAAAAAGGAGTAACTACTTCTTTTTCAATCTAAATCTATATAATTAAAAGAGTTTCTATTTTAAAAAAAAGAGGTTTTATTTAGATGCACTCGGAAATTATGACCATATTTTTGTAAAAAATGTCAATTTTTTCCAGTAAGCCAGATCTCTTTAAAGTAAAAGAACATGACCTTTGTTGTTAAATTTTGGATAACTAAATCGAGATCAATTTAGAGATAAAATCGGTTAAGTTTTGAGAGGCTATTTGTGTGTGGGAACGAAGTGAAATTGCATTTTTAATGGATTTAGGGTGGGTCAAAACATACCAACCTGCTCTTAACTTTGAGATCTCGCCATCGGTCCCAAGAAAACTAGAAGAATCAATCAGCTCGTGATCTACTGCATCTGAAATTCCTCGAACTGATAGGAAGGGTATTTTCTTCTCGCGAGCAAGCATGGCTATTTCGATAGTTTCCATCTCCACAGCATCAGCACCAAACTGTTTTCCAAGATCTTGTTTTCTCTCCGGGGTATGAATTACCGAATTAACCGTTATAAGTTTTCCAACTTTTATTTTAAGTTCTCCTGAGAGGGAGATACTTTTAGCTAAATCCAACCATTCTGAGTTGAGCGAATCCTCAACTTCAAAAGCAACAGAATCATTCTGCTCATCTAGAATACAATCGGCTATGAAAAGATCTCCCACCTTTAGCTCTGTATTGAGCGCCCCTGCATAACCTATACTTATAATGGCTTCTGGATGAAAATTTTCTATGACTTGAACAGCTGCTTGCTTTGCTTTTTGTCTGCCCACACCTGTACGGGCAAGTATAATAGTCTTTTCCCGCCATGCACCTGTCCAAGTTTCGGTTTTATTCAAACGAGTCCGATCAAAGATATGCATCGCC
>CAYYIR010000050.1:0-11209 GCA_964471995.1 uncultured Nitrospina sp.
ACATGATAGATGTTTTATTCTTTTTGGCTCTCTTGGCCTTATCTTTACTGATCACTAAAAACCGCGTATGATTTTCTGCCCGATCTTGAATATTTTTAGCGATAATTTTTAATCCATGAACCTCCGCCGCTAATTGGCCAGCAATGGCAGCAGAATTTTTCTCTCGTTTTACAAGTTCTGCCGCATGGGCAGTGCTTGCAGTAGGAACTTGTTCCGCATTCGGAAGATTACGACTTAGCCAGTTGCGACTTTGTGCCAACGGCTGCGGATGGGAAAAAACCCTCTTAATCTTTTTATTGTCCGTTTTCCCGGCTAAGAGATATAAGGAAATGGCCAATTGAGCTTCATCGCAAATAAACAGCGGCGAATCAACAAAACAATCCAGCGTTAGATTAACTACACCTTCAATAGAATTTTCTACAGGTACCAACCCATAATCCGAATTGCCGAACTCAACCTCAGAGAAAACACCTTCGATATTAGTACATGGATTAAACTCACAGGAATGGCCAAAATGTTTGATGGCAACTTGATGACTGAATGTGGTTTCTGGACCTAAAAAAGCAATTTTCAGTGGCTTTTCTAAAGCCAAAGTAGCAGAGAAAATTTCACGGAAAATAAAATTTATTGAACCAAAAGGGAATGGACCATTACTCTGGTCTTTCAATCTTTCAAGAATATCGCGCTCACGCTGTGGAACATGAAAATGATTCATCTTCCCTTGGAGGGCCTTTTCTTCACCTATTTTTTCGGCCAAAAGGCCACGACGATTAATCAACTTTAAAAGCTGGTCGTCAATATTATCAATCTGCTGGCGCAGATCGTCTAGCTTGGACAAAAGAAGTGTACCGCCTTTATTTGGATTTCCCGCAACCACTAAAGATGTATGGGATGACTTGATCATTTCACAATTCCACCCTAAAATGCAAGGATATTCTTGTTGAGACCCCTGATTTAAAGGGTGTTTTCTGTTTTTATAATCTTTTTTGATTGTGAGGCAACCTAAATGATTTTGCTGGAATTCAGTATGAGTCCCATGGATAAAGGGGAAAGTGTAAGCGACCAAGTCAGCCGTTCGTTAAAAATTATTGATGAAAGTGGAGTCCCTTATCGGCTCAACCCAATGGGTACCGTATTGGAAGGCGAATTCGATGAAGTTATGGGAGTCGTTAAACAATGCTATGAAACTATGCGCTCCGACTGCAAACGCATTACTTGTGGGATCAAAATCGATTATCGTGAAGGGAAATCAGGAAGACTGAAATCTAAAATTGCTTCAATTGAAAATAAACTTGGGAAAGAAATTAATAAATAGGAAAAACCTTGTTAAGGATAATTCATCAACTTTTTCCTTATATAATTAACTACTGCCTGAATTTCTTGCTGAGACAGTCTCGATTTCCAAGGCATCATGGCGGTGCCTTTTCTTCCCTCAGTAATAGATTCTATCATTCTTTTTTCTGTTAGCTCCTTTTTGGATTTCTCTAAAGTGAAATTTTTCGGAGGGGGATTCAACACATTCGCTGCGAAAGTTTTTCCGTCTCCCTTGTCTCCGTGGCAAGCTTTACAGTGTTTGAAAAAAATATCCCGTCCGGCTTCCAAATTTACTGTTTCTCCAAACACCTGAGGCGTGTATAACAAAAAGATCATACCTGTTAACACAGCACAATATATTAAAACACGCAATTTATTGAACTCCCTTGATTGCCCTTTCACGAAGCGAAGAAATACTTAAACTCTTTCCAAAAACTACAAGGTAAAAGTAAAATTATCACTAAAAAGGTATAGACCCATTAGCTGCAGGCCTTATACTTCTAGGGAACGTCTTCAAGTTTTTCGATCATCAAAGTTTTGATCATATTTGCTTTAAACTGACTCATCAGCTTATTAAAAGTTACATGCTGATCTTTCAAAGAAACATAAAAGACGTCAATACCTCTATTCCCTTGGGTAGCTATCTTAGCTCGATGAATAAGAATTCCGAAATCTGCGAATACCGAAGCGATTTTATAAAGCATCCCCACATGATCGCGAGCTTCTACCCTAATGATGGTAAAAATAACTGCCGATTCCTTTTCCACTTGAACTTGTGGGACTATAGCTTTTCCAGAACCTTTTTCTTCTCCAGCAAAACGGGTGCGCGAACGCATCATTTTATTCAAATTAGTGGTCTTTGAGAATAGTGCCAAAAGATTGTGCTTAATCTCTTTCCATATTTCCATATTTTCTGCTGTAGCAAACTGGTTTATTTCAACTTGAACCGAGACAATTACAAACCCATCTTTCTTAAGATAAATATGGGCTCCAAGTATATTTAAACTTTTTGCTGTCAAAGTACCCACTATTTTCTTAAACGACTCCTGCCCGGAGACACAATATAAAGTAATGTTGTGATAACCACCGGCTTCATTCAGTTCGTAGTTTAAAATAAAAGGCTTGTCCTTCAAGGAACGGCTCAACCTTATATGAAGTGCCACTTGTTCAGAATACTCGGTCATTAAATAATCTTCTGGCATGAGCTGAAGGAAGGATTCTATTTCAGCTATAGGTAACTCACGGTGCAGTGCCTTAAAAACACCAACCCTTGTTGCCTGAGGATGGTGATTCAAAGATTCAGGATCATTTATAAATTTTGACGTTCGCTCATAAAGTTCAGATAACAAGAGTTTTTTCCATGCCGTCAAAGTTCCCGGAGCAACAGCCCGCAATTCTGCATAACTGAACAAATACAAGGCAGCAAGATAATCAAGATTTTTCACTGTTTTAGCAAAGGTTTCAATAACAGAGGGTTGATGAATATCCTTATGCAAGGCCGTATCAACCATTTCGTAAATATTCTTTATTAAAAATTCCAAGAGTTCTTTTTCATCTTTTTCTAAATGTAGTCGCTTCCCTATTAAATTAAAAAATCCTTTCAGACCAGGTTCTCCATCCATAGTGGAAAGGGTTCCTGCAGATTGTAAAAGTGCTGCGAATTTCAGAGTTTTTTTGTGCGTATATTTTTTATACAAGGATACCAAGTCTTTAGGGTTGCTCAATGTAGTGGATTCCAACTCCTCCAAAAACCGGATAATACGCAGCGAATGCTCATCGGCTGTATAGTGGTGATAAAAGTCATGATTAACCTTACAATGAGCCAGTCCGAACTCTGGCAATACCTGCTCAAGAATTTCTGTTTGGTGCATCAACCTTAATATCTTATAAGAGCTGATATCCTCGAGAATAGAATAAAGAAATTTTCGAACATCTTCGCCTTTCATGTGTTCTGCAATTACAAGTCTTTTTTGAAGCCTCAATTGCCTTCGCAACTGATAATCAGGAAGAATGTTATATTGACGGCAAAGTTCCAGAGCCTTTATCAAAAGAGAATTATCTTTTTTAAAATCATTCTTTGGGTCTCCTTCATACACCAGAGTTGCACCTGAAATACCGAATCCATCTCCTAAGAGTTTTTTCGTTAAATCAGTAAATACTCGCATTAAAGGTTTCTTAGCCTGAAGGCAATGTTCAAACAGGTTTTCTGAAAAGTTGTAAATGTTGGTAGCGTGTAAATAATAATCCCGCATAAAATCTTCGACTGGTTGTCCATCAAAAGAAGCCAAATAACCTAAGTTAGTAGCAAGATCTTTTTGAATATCTCTCGATAAAACATCTGTCTTTTTTCCTGTCAGGTAATGAAGTTCATTACGGACACGCAAGGAAAAATCAACCGAATTGTATAATGATTCAATTTCCTTAGGAGAGATTATCTGGGCACCTTCGATTTCTCTAAAAGAATGCACTCCGAATCGAACTGCTGCTGCCCACAAGGCAATATGATAATCGCGCAGCCCACCAGGGCCGTTTTTTATGTCCGGTTCCGGATGGCAAACAACACCCTCTTCCTTTCCATAACGTATATATTTTTCCTTCAATTTTGAATTCAAAAACTTTTTAACGCCTTTCTGCAGAAAATTTTTATTAATAGAGCTTGTAAAACGCTCATATTGGTTCCTACTGCCAATCAGAAAACGGGTTTCGATCATCGATGTTTTTATTGTCAAATCTTCCTTAGCCAAACTAATACAATCTTTTATGCTGCGCGAACTATGGCCGATTTCCATGCTTAGCCCCCAAAGCACTGATAATGCATCCTGAATAAAAGTATCGGTATGAGAATTATGGTTTGACGGCAACAAAAAAAGCAGATCAATATCAGAGAGGGGATTGAGTTCTCCTCTTCCATAACCTCCAACGGCGACCAGACAAAAGTTTTCCAGAACCGGCGTGGACTGATATTTTTCCAGACGAGCTAAAGAACGTAGAACATATCGAATTACTTCATCAACAAGACTCGTTTGCGATTGAATAACTTCACGCCCACCTGCTCCTGAACGATGCCAAGATTTAATCTTTTCTTTTTCAACCTGAATCAACTTCTTAAAAATGTTGAAATAAGACAAACGTTTCCTAGCATCTTCGGGAATATTTTGAACTCTGCTGAAATCAATCATGTGCCGGAAATCATGTGTCGGTGTAATCATCAAAAAAAGTAATAAATTATTAATGTTTTTTGAGAATAAAGAATTATTTTTAAAATACAAGTCAGGGATCTTTTATGTCAAACATCCATTGTTTATGAAAGCCCAAACTTAGTAGGCAGAAAAATTAAGAAAAACCCTTTCTTAAAAGTCATAACTTGCTGAAGAATAAGTGAAATTACAATAATTTATTAATTTTTATTGTGATTCGAAAAGACCATTTCTAAAAGCTAGATTTTTCATTCCAAATTTGCTTGACAATACTGGGTTAATAATTTAGCTTAGCCCATTCTTATTACATTGAAATACATGGTTTAACTTCCCGGATTTATCTACCGATTTGTAATTTTATAAAAATAATAATTTAATCAAGTTTTTTAGAAGGGTCAATAAAATGGCAGAACAACCTGATATCATTTATACCAAAGTAGACGAAGCACCAGAATTAGCAAGTGGATCTTTTGTACCAATTATCCAAGCCTTTACCGGAGTAGCAGGTGTAAAAGTGGGGTCTAAAGATATTTCTCTTGCAGGAAGAATCATTTCTCAGTTTCCCGAAAGATTGAAACCCGAGCAGCAACAACCTGACGATTTAGCCCTATTAGGTGAAATAGTTCTGAAGCCTGATGCAAACGTTATTAAATTGCCTAACATCAGTGCATCAGTACCTCAAATCAAAGGTGTAATTGATGAATTAAGGGAACAGGGTTATGACATGCCAGATTATCCCGAAGATCCTCAAACCGACGAAGAAAAAGAAATTAAAGCGAAATACGATGTTTGTAAGGGTAGCGCGGTAAACCCTGTTCTGAGACAAGGGAACTCTGATCGTAGAGCTGCAACTTCAGTAAAAAATTATGCCAAGAGCAATCCCCATAAAATGGGAGCTTGGGCAAAAGATTCTAAGACCAATATTGCTTCTATGGACAACAATGATTTTCGTTCCAATGAAAAATCAGTAACCATTTCTGATGCATCTGCTGGAAAAGCGAAGATAGAGTTTGTGGGCGATGATGGAAGCACTCAGGTTTTAAAAGAGAATGTTCAACTTGATGCGGGAGCGGTTGTAGATGCTACTAAAATGAGTGTTAAGGCTTTACGACAATTCATTAAGGAGGCTATCCAAAGAGCAAAAGAAGAGGGCGTATTATTTTCACTGCACATGAAAGCCACCATGATGAAGGTATCCGATCCGATTATATTTGGACATGGAGTAACCGTATTTTTTGAAGAAGCTTTTGAAAAACATGCCGACACTTTCAAGGAAATTGGGGTTAACCCTAATAACGGCTTAGGCGATGTTTACGCAAAAATTAAGAGTTTGCCGGCAGACAAACAAAAAGAAATCGAAGCCGATATTAAAGCCTGTTTGGATAATGGCCCAGAAATGGCAATGGTTGATTCAGATAAAGGGATCACTAATTTGCACGTTCCAAGTGACATCATCATTGATGCTTCAATGGCGGCTTCAATCAGAACCTCAGGTAAAATGTGGGGCCCGGATGGCAAAGAGCACGATACTTTAGCTCTCATTCCTGACACTAGTTATGCAGGTATCTATCAAGCCGCTATCGATTTCTGTCGTGAAAACGGCGAGTTCGACCCCACCACTATGGGAACCGTCCCCAATGTTGGCCTCATGGCGCAAAAAGCAGAAGAATATGGTTCGCACGACAAAACCTTTGAAGCGCCTGGTAACGGGACAATTAAAGTTATCGATGGCGCAGGCAACACCTTGCTTGAGCAAGCCGTTGAAACGGGAGATATTTTCAGAAGTTGTATCGTAAAAGATATTCCAATTCAGGATTGGGTTAAGCTTGCGGTAACAAGAGCTCGATTGTCTGAAACACCGGTTGTGTTCTGGCTGAACAAAGACAGAGGGCATGACGCAGAATTAATCAAAAAATTAGATGTTTACTTGAAAGATCATGATACGAATGGGCTGGATATTCAAATTATGGCTCCGGTAGACGCTATGAAACATGCTCTACAACGCGCAAAAGAAGGCAAAGACACCATTAGTGCTACGGGTAACGTTCTTCGTGATTATCTGACCGACTTATTCCCGATTCTTGAGTTGGGAACCAGCGCAAAAATGCTGTCCATCGTTCCACTGATTGCAGGAGGCGGTCTTTTTGAAACCGGTGCGGGCGGCTCTGCTCCAAAGCATGTTCAGCAGTTTGTTAAAGAAGGACATCTGAGGTGGGAGTCTCTGGGCGAATTTTTGGCCCTTTCTGAATCTCTTGCACATTTAAGCAGGTTCAAAAACAACCCAAAAGCACAAGTGTTGGCTGACACATTAGATCGTGCAACAGGAAAATTAATGGAAAATAAAAAATCACCAGGTCGTAAGGTAGGTGAACTGGATAACGCCGGTACTCATATTTATGAAGCTCTTTATTGGTCGAAAGAATTGGCCGCTCAAGATGACGATGCGGAACTTAAAGCAAAATTTGGCCCCATTGCTGAACAAATTGAAGCCAAACTGGATACCATTATAGGTGAATTGAATGCAACCAACGGCCAATCTATGGATATCGGTGGCTACTATCGAACTGACCCGGAAAAAGTCGCACAGGCGATGCGTCGCAGTGCAACTTTCAATTCAATTTTGGACAGCTTGAATTAATTCACCCGCTGGACACGTTGGAGTTTTAGGAGTTCCCTCAGGAACTTCAATAAAAACCTCAGCGAATAACAAGTCAAATCTGATTTAGGTTTGCTTTTATATGAGGAACTGCTATGTCAAGCGCAAGAAAAAAAATCACAGTTGTGGGAGCGGGTCAAGTCGGGTCCACCGTTGCTCAGTTAACCGCTTATAAAAACCTTGGCGATGTGGTGATCATCGATATCATCGAGGGAGTCCCACAAGGCAAAGCTTTGGATCTGCAGGAATCAAGCTGTCTACAGGTATTCGACAGTCTAGTAACGGGAACCAATGATTATAAAGATACTGCCAATTCGGATATCGTCGTTATTACTGCAGGCCTGCCTCGCAAACCAGGTATGAGCCGTGAAGATCTTCTTGCTACCAATGCCAAAATTGTGCAATCGGTAACCGAGCAAGTCATGGAGCATTCCCGGGACCCTATTATCATCGTCGTGTCCAATCCGCTGGATGCCATGGTTTATATGGCCAAGAAAACCGGCAACCTACCAAAGAATAAAATCATTGGTATGGCTGGGGTACTCGATTCAGCACGTTTGCGGACTTTTGTTTCACTCGAATTAGGTTGTTCTTTGGTTGATGTCGATGCAATGGTGCTTGGTGGGCATGGCGATTCTATGGTTCCTCTTCCTCGTTACACTTCCGTTTCAGGGATATCGATCACCGAATTGATGACCAAAGAGCAGATTGATCGTGTCGTAGAACGAACACGAAAAGGTGGTGCGGAAATCGTCTCTCTGTTAAAAACGGGTAGTGCTTTTTATGCACCGGGTGCTTCAGTAGTAAAAATGATTGAAGCTATTTTGCAAGACAAACGCCGTATTCTTCCATGTACCGCTTATCTTGAGGGGGAATATGGCTGGAGCGGAATTTTCTTTGGCGTGCCCGTTATGATGGGCATCCACGGAATAGAAAAAGTTATCGAATTAAATATGACAGAAGAAGAAAAGGCAGCTTTGGACAAATCAGCTCAGGATGTCAAAAAGACCTGCGATGAAATCGATGCAATTCTGGCTGAATAGAAGGATGAGAACTGATTTGTTCCGGCATGGTCACATGCTCAAAGCTAAAGCTCTTGGCTCAGCAATTAAGGCTTAAGTGTCTGCATAATTTCAAACTTTTCATAAACACTGGTCCCCTTATGTCGATCATCACATTCCAATGGAATAGATTTCCAAAACTTTTTGTGCGCTTTCCACCTTGGATCTGATTTGTCATGCGGGTCATCGGGAGTGCATACACGCCAAACAATCCCTTCCAGTTTTTCTTTTGAAACATCCAAGGTTATGAAATGATTCATTAATGTTCTTTTCGCTAATGCATCAAAAATATCTTTAGGCGCACTGTATTTTTCAATTTTTTGTAAATCGGCAAAAGGCCTTAAGTAGGCTCCGCCCCCACCTGAAACAATATGCATCGTCCCTTCACCGCTATGATATTTTCCAGATTCTGATTTAGTAACTTTAAATGCTCCTTGTTCAACCAGGCCTGTAGGATGAAAACGTTCGTAGGAGTGTTGATTACCAGATAAAACAATGTCGGCCTTTAAAGCATTCAATTGTTGAAAGACGGTGTCCAACTTGTCTAAATACCAGGTGGTGGTGATTGCAGGTTCGTGTACAGCAAGAATAACCCACAACCCTTTATCCCGGGCTTCTTTGATACGGGGTTGCAACCAGGGAGTGGGGTCTTTCCAAGGATAGTTGTTAATAATACCGATTAAGGCATTGCCGACCACCCGCGTACCTTCAAGGGCTCGAGGACCGGGTGTGTCGAATCCTGAATCAAGAGGGTCAATTTTATCCCAACACCCTGAAGCCTTAGGCTTGGATTTTTTGGGTGGCAGATCATTATCTCCTGCCACAAATAATTGCAACGGATAAGGATCAGATAATGTCTCTTTGATTTCTTTAATATATCGATCCGGACAGGACTGAGGAAAAAATTTAGACTGATAAACAAAGTCACCCAGATGCAATAAGAAATCAGCATTGGTTTGGCGCATTGCTTTTTGCACTGCCCTAAAACCTGGAGCATACGCCCTTTCACCCGTTCCTGTATCACCCACTATAACCATCCGCATCGAATTGCCTTTGGTAAACGCAACTAAAGCCTTTTTAATGCCATCACTTGTTTCAGGACGTGAGGCTCCTTCCCCAATGGAGTAACTCACAAATAAGGCTAGGGAAAGAAGAAAAACTATTTTTATCGCAAACCATTTCATGGTTAATTCAGCCCTTCCGGTAAAGTCTCAATGTAAGCCTTTATCTCATCGCGCACCCTTCGGTAATGGCCCAAAGCCTCTTTTTCGGTCTTTGCCGTTTGCGCTAGTTTGGGCGGGTCGTCAAATCCACGATGCACTACTGTGGTGGAACAAGAAAAAACCGGACAGTTTTCATCGGCATGTCCACAAACGGTAATAACAACATCGAAAGGAATAGTTTTTACCTCTTCGATACGCTGAGACTTCTGCTGGGTGATGTCGACTCCTTCTTCCTTCATAACTTTTACCGCGTTGAGATTGAGGCCATGGGCTTCAATTCCTGCCGAAAACGGTTGAATGAAATCACTTTTTAAATACCGCGCCCAGCCTTCCGCCATTTGGCTGCGACAAGAGTTTCCTGTACATAAAAATAAAATTTTCATTTTATCACTCATAATATCGAGACTATCACCCACAAGCGTTGTAGGCAACAAGGGAGTACCTTGAAAAAATATTAACAACCTACACTGACATCCAGTGCAGATTCATTTTAAAATTTAGATATCAAACCATTATCCGAAGCGACTTTCCTCACGTTGGTCGAAGCGATGGAGACCGCATTGCCGGGCAATTTTTTCTACAGTTGCTAACTCTTGTGAATGAGGACGGCGATTGATTTCCTGATATTTTATTTCACTCACTTTTCCTGCAGGGAAATACTGCGCCATGATGTTTAAATAAGTGTCAGCAGATATTTCTTTTGACAAATACCCCATTATATTTTCTGCATCTTCCAAACCATCTGGCATAACTAGATGTCGTAGCAGAACACCGCGTTTGGCGAGTCCATTTTCGTCAAGAACAAGGTCTCCTACCTGCCTATGCATTTCTTTGATCACTTGGCGAGCAGTTTCCGGATAATCTTTGGCTTTCAAGTATTTTTGTGATCTCGCGTTACTCCAATATTTAAAGTCGGGCATATAAATATCTATAATACCCTCCATCATTTGCATGCTTTCCATCGAATCATAGGCACCGGTATTATAAACCAGCGGTAAACGTAATCCCATCTGTACTGCAAGCGGTAGAGCTTCGAGAATTTGTGGAACCACATGTTCAGGAGTAACAAAGTTAATGTTATGACAACCTCGGCTTTGTAAATCAAGCATCATACTTGCCAAATCTTCTGAGCTAACTTCGATACCCTCTCCATCCTGGCTGATATCATAGTTCTGGCAGAAAACACATTTCAAGTTACAAAGAGAAAAGAAAATGGTTCCGCTACCATTTCTACCGCGCAGACAGTCTTCTTCTCCATAATGGGGGGCATAACTACCGACCCGAGCTTTTCGCCCGGTTTTGCAAACGGAGTGCTCATTGTTTAGTCTATTCACTTCGCAATCCCGAGGACATACTTTACAGTTTGCTAGAGAACGTAGCGCTTGGCGTGAACGACGATAAAGTTCACCGCTATGGAAGAGTTCCATATAAACCGGTTCAAAATCTTCGGATTGGATTTTAAATGGCATAATTTGCATGCCCGTTTGGGTAAATAAGTTTGGTTAATTGTGCTCAATAGTAATGTTAACGAACTGCAGTTCAACGCTCAATCTGCTATTTTAGCTTAACGGGCTTTAATTTTGTTGTCAGCTTGATTTTCGTTTAATTTTCGTCTAGCATAAGTGCAATTATAAAATACTCAATGAGCCATTTTCACTTTAAGGATATTTTACCTATTGCTCCCGGCAAATCTCAGCCGGTACATGGAGATTAAGCTATGCATCTTACCAAGCGTCAGCGGGAAATCTATGAGTACTT
>CAYYIR010000051.1:0-11112 GCA_964471995.1 uncultured Nitrospina sp.
AATATGGTGAGATTTTTATGGAAGCGTTGACATTTAAAGCTACCCCGAAAAAAAATACAGATGTATTACTTCACATGATGGGGTTTTTGAAAAAAATTTTATCTAAAGAGGAAAAAAAAGATATTTTGAGTACTATTGAAGATTATCGAAAGCAACTACTGCCCTTGATTGTCCCCATCACTTTGATCCGCCATCATGTTAATAAACATAAAATTGAATATTTAATGGGGCAAGCATATCTGAATCCACACCCGAAAGAACTTATGCTCAGGAATCATGTTTAAGCTAAAAAGACCAATGAATTAGTTAAAACATTCTAAATTTAAATACAAACTGAAGAAGGAGGAAACTATGAAAAATTTTATTAGTTATTTAATAGTTTTTTTACTGGGGTGGTCGTGCGCCGTATGGAGTTATTCAGATTTAATCTACGCAAAAGTTGAAACGTCTACGGAGAAATCTATCCCGTAGCAGGGCGGGAGTGATGAAAATAAGTGATTTGAGCCAATCGTTTACAATTGTAAAAGAGGTCTGAGTCCCTTTTGGAATTTTAAAAGTGAAACTATTGTTTAATTTCAAGGGCTATGGCAGGATGGACCACCTGTTTACAATAGTATGCCTTGTCTCAAACTTTAAATATATAAACAAGCAATTAGTAAAGATGCCAAGCGATTTTTAGCTGTAATGCACTTTGATAATTAAAGGAGATTCGTTTGATGAGTAGACCGGAAGAATTAAGTGATTCCAAGATGTTTGATGATTTAATGGAAAATATTAATACAAAGTTGGCAATAGGAGCCGTTCCACTTAGAGAAAGGGCGCTCATGTCACAAGCCCTCTTAAGTGATGAACTTGATTACGATGTGGCAGACGATGATTCGGTTTACCCACAAGTTATTGAGTGGTACCGAAAGAGATTCCCTGGCGAAAATATTTAGTTTTTTGCTATCTCTATATCTTTTTAAAACTTAAAAAAATAAAACCAAGCGAACTATCTCCTTTAACGATTTTCAATCTCTTTCTTAATAAGGTCCATTATTTCCATGTTAGCTTCTAAAAATTCCTTAAAATATTTGGGTCTTAAAATTAAAAACTCTACGTGTGTTTTTGCCTTAGCAATGACATTTCTTTTTCCTCCAAATAATATTTCCATTTCACCAAAAAAACCCCCCTCCGAAAGCTCCCTCGATTGATCACCTCTTGTTACTTCAACCACACCAGATATAATAAAATACATTCCTGCATTCGTATCAATTACCCGGTTTACTTTAACGTCACAAGGTTCAAGGATTTCCACAATTTTACCAATGGCAAGAGCATCCAAATTTTTTAAAATTGGCACTTTGGCGACAAGATTCCATGTATCAAAAAAACTTTTGCTTCTTAGCTCTCTTACAAAAGCCGAAGCAAATACACCGGCAGGAAGTGCGTAAATTACTATTCCACAAATCATTATTATGCCTGCTAAAATTTTTCCTTCAGCACTTACTGGCACAGAATCACCAAATCCCACTGTTGTTAAAGCCGCAACACCCCACCACATAGCTTCTGGGATACTTCCAAATTTATCTGGCTGAATATCTTTTTCCAAATAATACATTATGGTTGATGAAGTAAATAAAACAATAACCATTACAAGTAAGGCTGCTAACAGAGTCCTCGATTCTGTTTTAAAAACATTTCCCAAGGCTTGCAAGGTAATAGAATTTTTTGCAAATCGGAATATCCGGATGAGCCTAAATGCTCGCATGAACCTTAAATCAATTTCTATAAAGGAACCTAAATAGAAAGGCAAAATAGCAATCAGATCAATAATCGCAAAAGGAGTCAAAATATATCGTAATCGTCCTATGATGGGATGCTTATAGTTTTTTTCTTCTCTTTCAGTACAAATCCAGACTCTTAAAATATATTCCAAAGTGAAAAAAGCTACGGAAAAAATTTCAAATGCGTCAAACACATCTTTATAAGCAACTTTATACGAGTCAACCGTAGCTAAAGCCACAGCAAAACTATTGAGAATGATTAATCCAACTATTAGCCAATTAACAGTAGACTGAGCAAAATGCTTTCTCTCACTATCTTCCAATAACCGAAAAAATAAATTTTTCATATTGGTTTTCTCCTATCGCCTAATACCCTTATAGAAACAATAAGTTCACATTGTAAATCCGTATTGCTTTTCCATCTAAATTATATAATACATTTCAATTATTTTCTGATATATAAGGGTAATAACACGCACGTATATCATTGATTAATTTAATCAAGTAAGGGTTGCTGAAGAGCTAGAGATTATGAATCCTAATTTCATAATTTTTTAAAACTGTTTTATCTTTACTTAAGGCCGTTATTATTTATTCGATATTATTGGAATCCAAACCTCAATGCAGTTTCACTACGATTTTTCTAACTATTATTTAAAAAGCATTCTTTAAAGTTGATGGATTATCTATAATAAAGTAAATTTAATCCCTACTTTCTATCCCGCAAAAGACTAGGAGACGACTTGATGAAAGCATCCGACTTATTTGTACGCTCTCTTGAAGGCGAGGGGGTTGAGTATATTTTTGGAATTCCCGGTGAAGAGAACCTCGATTTTCTTGAGTCTCTTAGAGAATCAAAAATTAAATTGATTCTAACCCGGCATGAGCAGGCAGCTGGATTTATGGCTGCAACTTATGGAAGGTTGACTGGAAAGGTAGGTGTCTGCCTTTCCACCTTAGGGCCAGGGGTTACCAATTTTGTTACCTCTGCTGCTTACGCACAACTTGGGGCAATGCCAATACTCATGATCTCTGGACAAAAGCCTATAAAAAAAAGCAAGCAAGGGCAATTCCAGATTATTGATGTTGTCGAAATGATGCGACCGTTGACTAAATTTACCAAGCAAATTGTCCATGGTAATAACATTCCCGTACTCGTCCATGAAGCTATGCGCATTTCAAAAGAGGAACGGCCGGGGGCTGTTCATTTGGAGCTACCAGAAGATATTGCAGAAGAGGAATGCGATACTCAACCCTACGAAAGTGCCTTGTTTCGCCGTCCGCACGCAGATGAACAGACCATTGATAAAGCTTGCGAGATGATTCAGCAAGCGAAAATGCCTCTTATTTTAATTGGTGCCGGAGCCAATAGAAATCGTACCTCTGGGGCATTAAAAAAACTGATAGATAAGACCGGGCTGTATTTTTTTAACACGCAAATGGGAAAAGGCGTTGTGGATGAAAAGCTTCCAACGTTTCTAGGAACAGCTGCCCTTTCATCTGGGGATTACTTGCATTGCGCTATTGACCGCGCTGATTTGATAATAAATGTTGGCCACGATGTGATAGAAAAACCACCTTTTTTTATGTCACCTGGAGGAGTAAAAGTTGTTCATATAAATTATTTTTCTGCAAAAGTGGATGAAGTGTATTTTCCACAGCTGAGTGTAGTGGGAGATATTGCTGACAGCATTGATCGATTAGCAAATAAAATCGAGCCATGTGAAAACTGGGATCATGCCTATTTCCAACGAGTGAAAGAAGAAGTAGAAGTACATGTTAAAACAGGTAGCGACGACAACCGGTTTCCCATAATTCCACAGCACCTGGTAAGCGAAATCAGAAAAGCGATGCCTGAAGATGGAATCATTGCTCTGGATAATGGCGTTTATAAAATCTGGTTTGCTAGAAACTATAAGGCCTACCAACCCAATACCGTGTTACTTGATAATGCCTTGGCAACCATGGGTGCTGGGCTTCCATCGGCAATGGGAGCCAAAATAATTCATCCTGATCGAAAAGTAATGGCTATTTGTGGCGATGGTGGGTTCATGATGAACTCCCAGGAACTAGAAACCGCGGTCCGTCTAAAAATGAACCTAGTTGTGACCATCCTTCGCGATGATGCTTATGGAATGATCAAATGGAAACAAGCAGGAATGGGTTTTCAGGATTTTGGATTGGATTATGGAAATCCGGATTTTGTAGAATACGCCAAGTCATATGGCGCATCAGGGCATAGAGTAAAATCCAGCGACCAATTACCAATCCTACTCAAAGAATGCCTTGATGCCTCCGGAGTTCATTTGATAGAGATCCCAGTAGACTATTCTGAAAATGAAAAAGTTTTAATTAGTGAGCTAGAATCAAAAATCTGTATCTTATGATTGCCATTCAAAAAAGGATGTCCCCATGACTGAAAAACTAAAAGTCCACTCACCCTATGATGGGCATTTGATAAAAGAAATTGCTTTGGATGATGAATCTCGCATTGAAGAAGCCCTTGCTACTGCGCATAATCTTGAACAAGGCAAACCTATTTCAGCGCCTGAAAGAATCGCTATTTTAAACAAAACGGCTAACCTTGTTGAAGCAAGGGCTGAGGAATACGCTCTTCAGTCAGCAGAAGAAGGCGGTAAACCTTTGCTTGATTCGCGAATCGAACTCGCCCGCGCAGTGCAAGGAATAAGAGATGCTGCAAATTCATTGGGCCAAATTACAGGGCATGAAATTCCCATGAACCTGACAACTTCATCCATGAATCGTATGGCTTTCACCACCCGTGAGCCCATAGGGATCGTCGCTGCTGTCAGCGCCTTTAATCATCCATTTAACTTGATTGTTCATCAAGTAATACCCGGTGTAGCGGTTGGCTGTCCCATAATTGTCAAGCCCGCACGTACAACTCCCTTGTCTTGCATGAACCTAGTTAATTGCCTTTATGAAGCAGGCTTACCAAAAGAGTGGGTCCAAGTTATTATTTGCAAAGGTGCATTAGCAGAAAAAATTGTCACCGACCCAAGAGTTTCTTTTCTTACTTTTATTGGTTCTGGAAAAGTAGGATGGGACTTAAGATCTAAACTGGCTGAAGGTACCCGGTGCGCTTTAGAACATGGCGGTGCAGCGCCTGTTATAGTTGAACCCGATGCCGACATGGACGACGCTCTTCCTTTGCTTGCAAAAGGGGGGTTTTATCATGCTGGACAGGTGTGTGTTTCAGTTCAGCGGGTTTTTGTACACGAAGACATCGTCGAAAGTTTTTCGAATAAATTAGTATCCATCGCCAAAAATTTGGTGGTAGGAGATCCTACCGATGGTAAAACAGAGGTAGGTCCGTTAATACAAGAAACAGAAGTAGAACGAATTCATAGTTGGGTGGAGGAAGCCAAGAAAGCGGGTGGAAAAGTTTTAACGGGTGGAAATAAAATTGGCAAGACCTGCTATGAACCTACGGTGATTCTTAATCCCCCTTATAATACCAATGTTTCCCAATGTGAAATTTTTGGTCCAGTTATCAACATCTACTCATACAAAAACAGAGACGAAGCAATAAAACTGGCAAATGATGTTCCCTTTTCATTTCAAGCTGCGGTTTTTACAAGGGATATCAACGCAGCCTTAGCCTCAGCTAAAAATTTAAATGCAGCAGCTGTAATGATTAATGATCATACCGCATTTCGGGTTGACTGGATGCCATTTGCGGGAAGAAAAGCTTCCGGAATTGGAATTGGAGGAATTCACCACACCATGATGGAAATGACGGAAGAAAAACTAATCGTATTCAGATCAAAATTAATTTAGTCTGCAAGACTGCCTAATTTATACTCAACGCGCACCTAAATCCTGTCCCATCAGACTGCAACTGAAAATGAGAATTCATTCGATTTGCTGATCTCATTTCAAAGGCTTTTTTATTCCAGCTTCCACCTCGATTTACTTTTTGCGTAATGGAAAAAGAACCGACACAATTTACTCCACTACAAGCGTCGAGTTTTGGTCTTGGACCTCTGGGATCTTTTTCTGGACTTTTTAGATAGTAGTTTTCATTGACCGGCATCCAATCGAAAACCCACTCACTTACATTTCCAGCCATGTCAAAAAGACCGAAGGCATTGGGCGGAAAAGAACCTACCGGAGAAGTATTTTTATAACCATCTATCAAGTTAGTATCACGAGAATTCAAAACACACTCACTATCACAAAAGTTGGCTTCTTTTCCTGTAAGCTTATTACCCCAATAATATTTCGTTTTTGATCCACCTCGGGCTGCAAATTCCCATTCTGCTTCAGTAGGTAAACGATACCCCTGCTTCTTGCAATAATTACGGGCGTGTTCCCACCCAACGCTTTCGACGGGTAACTCCGCACCAGGAAATTGGGATGGATTATACCCCATTACACTTTGAAAAAACTTCTGCTTAACCTCATATTTTCCAATTTTGAAATCAGATAAACAAACTTTATGGATAGGTTTTTCATCGGTGTTTCCTGAATCACTTCCCATTTGAAAACAACTCCCTTTTATAGAAACCATTTCTTCTATGGGTTTTTCATTATTCATGGCAATAGCCATCTTCTGGACCTTAGCTTTTAAAGCCGTCACCTGTTCCCGGGTCGCGGTAGGAATCCCATGATATTTGATTCGATAGCGTCTCTTTGGCAATAGTTCCATTTTCCCTGAACTCATAATAAAAACTCTGAAATGAGGAACTGGACCCATTGCATCCTGCTTTACAAATTTACTGATATCCTCATCTACTTCACTAGACTCATCCATAGCCATTACTGTCTCATCGACAAGTTCTGCTTTTCGCCCTTCAGCGCTCCCTTTCTCAAAGACCAAGACATTTCGCCCTCGCGACTCCGGCATGCCAAGAATTCTATTAAGAAGTTCCTCAGCCTCTTTAAATTTTTTTAATTTTATTTTTGTATCTGCCTGTTTTCGCAGAACCTTATAATTATCTGAGGCTTTTTCAAGTACCTTTGTAAAAGCTTTTTCTGCAATCAAATATTTTCCTTGGGCAAAAGCTGCCTCACCGTTAGCCAAAATTTCATCAATATCCTGCGCATTCAATGTAGTCTCCAAGAAAAATACAATTAGAAGTTGCATAATAAAAATTCCAAAACTTTTAGTTAACTTATTCATTTGGGGTCACCTGTTATTCAATATTTTGAATAATTATAGGTTATGAAAAAATATAAGACTTTCCAAACTGTTTCCAAAAAAATAATGCATCTTTTTTTTTCTTATTATAGTTTAGTATAAATGCACTTAATACTGTTTAATAGTTATTGAGCAATGAAATTTACGGCTTATAAAGAAAGCATAACCATTTTAAAGCATCACCAAAAGATGAATTTTAAAATATTTTGTTTTTTCAGCACAAGCAATAGATTCAAGTATTTTCTAGTTTTTTCACTCCTATTAATAAGCTGTAATAATATTAGTGAGGATCCTTTGGATTTGCGCGCGGGTGCGGAGCCATCTGCGAAAATGCGAAATGATCTAGGTATTAAGCACTTTAAAGCAGGAAGAAATTTTGATGCTCTTTTGCAGTTTAACCAGGCCAATCTAGCGGACCCGACATCAGGAGAAATTCATTTTAATCTCGCGTTGACATTATGGAAAGAAAACAAAAAACAAAGAGCTGTAAAACATTTTAAAAAAGCACTTAAATTCGCAAAAGGGAACGCTTTAATCCTAGAGTCGCCTATCTTAAATAAAATATTGGAAAAGAATTAAATATACAACCCTAAAAATTTTATGTAATAAAGCTATTCGATTTTTTGATAGACTAAGATTTTTTAAAACTCAGCAAGTGTTATAATTACCTGGTTAACTTTACGAAAGGTGATCGATGATTATCGTCATGGCCCCAGGGGCCACACCCGAACAAATTGAGAAAGTTGAAAAAACAATCAAAGAGCTTGGTTATACTCCGCACGAAATTGCTGGAGTTGAGCGTAAAGTAATCGGTGCTGTTGGAGATGAACGAGGTAAAGATAGGTTGCAATCCATCGAAACCATGGCCGGAGTAGAAAGCGTCTTCCCTATTTTAAAACCTTATAAACTTGCCAGCCGTGAAGTAAAACCCGTCAACACTGTGATTCAAGTAGACGGTGTTTCTGTCGGAAGCAAAGAAATAGCCATCATAGCGGGTCCTTGTTCCGTGGAAAATAAAGACCAAATTTGCACAACAGCCAAACTGGTTAAGGACTCCGGTGCTAATTTTCTCCGAGGCGGTGCCTACAAACCCCGAACATCCCCCTATAGTTTCCAGGGAATGGAAGAAAATGGCCTAAAATTACTGGCAGAGGCCAAGGAAGCATCAGGACTCCCTATCGTCACAGAAATCATGAACCCAAGGGAAATTGAGTTGGTTATTAAGTATGCAGATGTACTTCAGGTCGGTGCCCGAAATATGCAGAATTTTTCATTATTAAAAGAACTTGGAAGAATAAACAAGCCCATTCTTTTAAAACGAGGCATGATGAATACCATCAAAGAATTTCTGATGTCGGCAGAGTATGTTTTATCTGAAGGTAATAGTAATGTAATTCTTTGTGAGAGAGGCATTCGTACTTTTGAAACAGCGACTCGAAATACTCTGGATATAAGCTGTGTACCAGTTCTTAAAAAGGAAACACACCTACCTATTATTATTGATCCCAGCCATGCAACGGGACATTGGGAAATGGTAGAATCCATGTCTCGCGCCTCGATTGCTGCTGGGGCAGATGGGTTGATCATTGAAGTTCATCCAGACCCAGTAAAGGCATTTTCGGATGGACCGCAATCTCTTAAGCCTTCTAAATTTTCCAAGCTTATGAAAAATTTACGACCCTTTGCAGAATTGATGAATCGAACCCTATCCGACCCTCACAAAAAACAAACCCCCTAACTTCTTGAATTTCTGAGCTTTTAGGTTTATTCTAGTTCTGGTTTTTCTTTATTTCTGAAGCTTAAATAATAATTTAAACGTCCCGAACCTAGCATAGAGCCAAGAATGAATGAACTCTATTTAGCCAATCGCAACCTTGCCGAAACATATCGACAAAAACTTCAGGAAATAACCTCTTCACTTGATCAGTCTGATACTTTTTCAAAAGAAGTTGATATAAACCTTCAAAAATATTATTTAGATTTTAAAAATCGTGCTGTTGAGTTTGTTTACAAAGAGACAGAACGGTTAAAAAAGGAATGTCTTAACTCTGATAACTCTCATCTTATTTTATTAAAGCAAACGGTGTTGGTAGATACAATAGTTCAAGAGGCTTATGCTTCAGCGCTATGGTTGTTCAACAAAATAAATAGTCAAGATTTAACCTCAGAAGAAGTGCCGCTTGCAATTTTAGCTCGAGGTGGATATGGGCGAGAAGAAATGTATTTTCGCTCGGATGCAGACATTCAGATCGTCTCTCAATCCTCCCTAGGAGATGAAAAGAAAAAGTGGACGGAAGAAATTATTCGCCATTTTGAATATTTGTTTATTTTTCAAGATATTTTTCCTGTATCCAGTAATTCCTGTTACACCGAAATGGAAACGTTTGAAAAAAATTTGGGTGCGGAAAATGTTGCGCAATTTCTAGCACTTCTTGAACACCGTTTTGTAGTAGGAAATATTTTTGTATACAAAGAGTTTAAAAGCTCAATTAAAACAGTCAATCTTATGTATCAAAACGAGATCACCAAACATTGCTTAAACCATGGCAATTATTATGAAGTTCAAAATACTGTCTTCAAACAGGAACCCGATATAAAGGAGGAACTACGGAGGTTATACTGGGCTCTGGCATCCGTTCGCATTATCCAAAAAGTTGAGAAGAGCAATCAATTTGAGTTGTTAATTGACCTATATACTAATAATTTAATCAGTCCACTTGCATTTAAAAGCATGCAAAAGGGTTTTAACTTTTTATCTAAAGTTCGACTAATGTTGCACATGATTCAACAAGGGGCTCACCGGGATGTGATGAGCTATGAAGTCAGAGAAAAAGTAGCAAAGTCCATGGGTTATGAAGTAGAAGACTTTTTCCGTGAGTATTTTTTTGAGGCAGTATATCCCCTTAAACGTTTTAGTCGTAATCTTTACTGGGACAGCATGGCTGCTGACACAAAAAAACAAAAAAGCTTATCAGAATACTTTTCATTAAACACACAAAATCAAATATTTTTCGAAAAAGAACCCGAGGTTTTATTTGCTAATAATCCCCTTTGGTTTTTTAAATTATTCATTTGGGTAGCAGAAAGAAACTATTATCTTTCCTATAGAGTTATCCATGCGATCGAAAAAAATATCGAACAGGCTACTCCTATTTTCACTGATGATGCTTCTAAGCTGGAAATTCAAAATTGTTTTAAACGAATTATAAGAGGGAAAAATTTTTCAAAAGCTATTAGACTTTTACATGAGTTTGGTATTCTGGAAAATTATTTAATCCCAGAATTTAAAAACTTACGTGGTCTACTGCAAGATATCTATGTTCACAAATTTCCCACAGACGCCCATATTCTTGCAGCATTAGATGCTTTAAACGGGTTGGAATTTAAACAAACCACTGATCCCTTTCTTGCAGAACTTTATCATTCACTAAGAGATAAAACCGCCCTTAAACTTGCAGTACTACTACACGATATCGGAAAAGGTGCCAAAGTAGGAGACCAAAATGAAGAACTAGTGGGAGCTCAATTGATTCCTAAAATTTTAGAAGTTCTGGGCTATGGTGACAAACACAAGCGCGTGAAAGATGTAGCTTTTCTTGTCGAAAAACATCTCACTCTTTATGACCTCATGTTGTTGGACCCAGAAGCGGACGACACTTATGACATGGTGCTGGATTTGGTTAATCATGATAAAGAAAGATTTAAAATGTTGGTGCTCCTAACATATGCAGATAGAGGCGGAACCAAAATGAATATGTCTGGAACTCAAATCGAGCAATTAAAATTGTTTTACCAATATACTCTGCATCATAAAAGCCGTGAAAGCGTTCCAAATGCCATTAAACTTGATTTTTTAAAAATGGTACGTTTACCTCGCGAACTACAATCTCAACTTGAAATCTATTATAAATTTAACCAGCTAAAAAAACCATTTATGGCAGAAATGTTGTTTAATCCAGGGCAACCTGCTGACTTAATCATTTGCTCCGAAGACACACAGGGCTTTCTCCATAAAGTCTCTGCCGTCCTTGCTTTCAATCAACTCGATATTGTGCAGGCCAATATTCAAACCATGAAAGACAAGGTTTTTGATGTTTTTAAGGTGATAAATGCCTCTGGTGAACCTATCGATTATGGAGACTTCTTTTTTATTCAAAATCGAATTCAGGAAGATCTTCATCG
>CAYYIR010000052.1:0-9011 GCA_964471995.1 uncultured Nitrospina sp.
TTTGTAAAGAAAATGCTAATTATTTAATTACGCGAAGGTGGCTGCGGTCTCGCGGGGGTTTGGGTTCAGATTCCTGCGAGGATTTGCCACTTGTTTTTAGAGATTTCAGTTTTTTTTCGGGTTTAGGTTGTTCTGTAATACCGCTCAACACTTGATCTGCTAAGTTCATATCTGCCGGGATACTTTCTTCCCACACTTGGCCATTTTTCATGTCTGGATCATAAATAGCCCATACTGCTTCAAAAGGTAGCCAACATTTGTAGGGTCTACCATTGAATGCTAAGGTAGTTGAAATGGCATCTTCGTTTATTACTATCGGTCTTCTGAAATTTAAATTAAAAACCAGATTGAGCGACGAATTGGATTTTTGATTTTTTGGAACATCGACTTCCGGTAATCGGGCATCGAGGCAGACCATGGCATCGCCTGCCTCCAATAAAAATAAAAGAAAATCATATTTTTTCTTGTTAAGCGTTTCCATAGTTTACAAAATACCACACCACTCTTAATTGGGCCAGCATGCAATGGTTTTGGAACTAGCTAAGATGATGATAGGCTTATTTAATATTTTATTTGTCATCCGAGTGGGGGGTCTTGCTCATTAGGGTTTACCGGTGGTACCATTCATAAATTTCAAAATAGATTTTTTGAGGGCTAAATTTTATGCGCATTAATGGATGGATATATGCTGTTTTAATTGGATTTTTTTGTTCGAATTTAGCTTGGGCAGATGAAATTAAAACCGTCGAGGTGTGGAGAAATCTTTTTACATTGAACCATGGCAATGAAATCGAATCTAACACAACATTTCTGATTACCAGTGAAGGTGTGGTCCTTGTGGATACGCGCGTTACGCCAGCCGAAGCAAGAAAAGTAAAAGAAGAGGTTCGAAAACAAACCCAACTGCCTATTTTATATGTCATCAACACCCACTCTCACGGTGACCATGTTTTTGGCAATCAAGTCTTTAAAGAAAGCAACACGATTATCGCGCACGAAAATGTTCGCAAGGCTCTTGAAAATGAGTCTGGAAAAAAGCAGTTGGATTTTTTTAAGATTCTAAAAATTCCAGGAATAGAGGAGATCGTTATCACACCACCAAATATGACTTTCAAAGATAAAATGAATATCTGGGTTGGGGAATACCATCTCGAATTAATCCATATGCCGGGTCACACTGCTGGCGACTTGGTTATCTATATTGAAGATTTGAAGACAATTATTGCAGGCGATCTTATTTCCAATAGAAAAATTCCTGATATGAGGGATGCGTCTATTGAGGATTGGATGAAATCCCTTAATTATATCGGCGACCTGAATGCTGAGATTTACATACCTGGTCACGGTGAATCCGGTGGGAAACCTATCCTCTTAGCGATGAAACATTACATGATGTATTTGATTCAAAAAGTTAAGGGAGAAATCGAAAAAGGAAGTTCTTTAAAAGAAGCTCAGGATGCAGTTAGACCCATTTTACAGAAAAAATTCAAGCACTGGAAAAAGCTTGAATGGATAGATAACAATATAGAGCGTGTTTATTGGGAGTTCAGTTTAAAATAAGCGACTTTATTGCGTGTTTTTTGCTTTTTCGAAAAGTTGATAGGTTTCAAAATCCGCGTCCATTTCTAGAATTATTTTTCCATCTGGAAAATCTTTCAACCAAATTGGTTCATATGTTTTTCTTATTAGGAGTAATGCATCAGGGTTTTGGAAAAGATCCTTAGTATCTTCATAGACTTCCTTTAATTGCCTATCCATATAGTAAAATAGATCTTCTCTTATTTCTCCGTATTTATATACCGGTCGGTTGTTAGAAACTTTTTTTACTGTCTCTGCAAAAGGCCGCAATGAAGTATATTCATTCACAATTTTTGCTACTGGGCCATGTACCAATAAAAGCATTAAGAAAGCCCAACCCGTCACTACTTTACTTGTTTTTATACCTGAGTTTTCGCGTGATGCCTGCCGAAGTGCGTTCCAAAAAAATAGCATTCCTGCGGCACCTAGGGTTAGAAGAATGGACGATGGGCGATGCTTTGTATAAAGAAGTTCGCCCATCCAACGGTCTCGGTTATTTAAAAATGCCGAGAGGGAATTAAAATCAAATTCAGGTAACAAGGCGCTGAAGGAGAAAATCAAAGCCAAAACCATCATAACTCCCATGATTGCCCAAGCAGGGAAAGACAGGTTTTGTGTTATTTTGGAATCTGTCCGAAATAAAAATATTGCAAGGATAATCGATGCCATTGGGTATAGAGGCAATAGATAGTCTCCTCTTTTGCCAGGAAACAAGGAGAGAAAAATAAAAAGTGTTGCAAATGCAATAGTGCAAAATTTCCAGGAGACATCCGGATATTTTCTTCCATGCCAGATTGCCAAGGGCAGAAAAAGGCTCCAGGGAGCCATACCACCGAAAATTTGTGGAATATAAAAATAGAATGGTTTCGGGTGTATATGGATGGCTGCACTACCCGATATTCTTCCTATCGTTTCTTGATAGATCATTTTAGAAAACGCATCTCCACCATTCATAAAACCCGAGAGCAACCAGAGTCCTGCTAAACCTAAGGGTATGAATATAATATGTGCCCAGGGAATAAATTGTTTTTTATTGACTCTACTAAAAATAAATAATGTTAATAAGGGGAACACCCAGCCCAAAGGTCCTTTGGTCAAAACGGCAAGACCAATCGCTATACCTGCTAGCCATTTTAGAAAGCTATTTTCCTGCCGTACTAATTCCCATAAAGCGACGAAAGCTAGGGTGATAAAAAAAGTAAAGAGCATATCGACTCTTGCATGGCTTCCCAAGTAGGCGAACCGCCAGCAGGTGGTAAGAATCAATCCCGCAAGACAACCTATAAGGGGAGAGAACTGGCGCATACCCAAAAAGGTGGTAAGCATAACAGTGCCTACACCAGCCAGAACCGAAGGCATTCGGAGGGAGATTTCATTAACCTTTCCCACTAGTTTAGAGGAAATGAGTCCAGACCAGTAAAACAAGGGAGGCTTGGTACGTAATCGTTGCGCATGGATCTGCGGCAGCCAAAGGTTGCTACCCTCTATCATATTTACCACGGGTACTCCTTCACGTGCTTCTCTCTTGGAAAGATCAGAGTGCAAAGTCGACCAAGAAAAAAGGAACGCTGCCAATAAAGAAGGACCTATTATTAGATAGAAATTTAAGTGCTGATCCTTATGGGCGAGAGTAGTCATAGAAAAGTTTATAGTACAAAGATTCTCCGTCCTAAATCCAGGGGAGCGGATTATACTAAGTTAGAATAATGACTTTAGCGCATACTTTAGCTTGACGTATTTAAGACCTTAGTCGATTAGTCTTTCTTTTTCCAATAATCCCGAAGTGATGTGGAGGCATCGAGACAGGTATCCAGGTAGGTATGATTTGCCGGTATCATTGGCATAACATGGCCATGGCTCTGGTCATTATATGGGTATTTGACATCCAAAACATAAGGTCCGTTGTGTTTGAGCATGCGCTTCAATGCAGGGACAACCTCTTCAGGATCGGAAATACTTTCCGATTTAATTCCGAAAGCATGTGCTACTTCCGCAAAGTTAGCATCCCCAATGAATGTGTGGCCTCTTAAGGATTTATAGAATCGGTCTTCCCATTGAGCAACCATTCCGAGATGGGCATTATTAAGAACAATATTTTTTACAGGGATCTTTTCAATTTTTAAAGTTTGTAATTCCTGAATATTCATCAGAAAACTTCCATCTCCCTCAATGTTGATTACCTGACGTTTTGGGCAAGCGACTTGCGCCCCCATTGCTGCAGGTAGACCAAAACCCATCGCACCTAAACCTGATGAAGATAGCCAGTTATTGGGTTTTTCAAAGTCTAAAAACTGTGCCGCCCACATTTGGTGCTGTCCCACTCCAACCGAAAAGATTGCGTCCTTGTCTGAAAGATTATTAATATGATGAACAACGCATTGAGGAACGATTTGTCCTTTTATGCTTTCAAAGGACAAAGGAAATTCTTTTTTCCATGCATTAATTTGTTTTATCCATGGCTTGATGTCCTTTTTTGGTTCTACATATTTATCCAAAACTTTCAGAGCTTGTTTTACATCGCCCTGAATGGGAACATCTACAACAATATTCTTATTAATTTCAGTTGGATCAATATCAATATGAATAAACTTCGCGTTTTTACAAAACTCAGATAGCTTTCCAGTAACTCTATCATCAAAACGTACTCCCATCGCTATAACTAGATCGGCATGGTTTATGGCAATATTGGCATACACCGCACCATGCATTCCCAACATTCTCAAAGATAAAGGATCCTTTGAGGGATACGCTCCCAAACCCATAACGGTGGTGGCTACAGGAATTCCCGTTTTTTTAACAAATGTTATTAGCTCTTTCGATGCACGACTGGAGATAATACCGCCACCTGCATATATGATCGGGCGCTTTGATGCCTGGATAGCATTGGCAGCTTTTTTACATTGTAAAACGGATGGACTCAAGTTGGGCTTATAACTTGGGCAATCGAATTTTACATTAAAGTCAACAACGCTTTCCTGTTGTTGGATGTTTTTAGGGATATCAACCAGGACCGGTCCGGGTCGTCCCGTTCGTGCAATATGAAAAGCTTCATTTATGACTCGTGGTATATCAGAGATATTCTGAACCATGTAACTATGTTTAACGAGGGGAAAAGTGGAACCCATGATATCCGTTTCCTGAAACGCATCACTTCCTAAAACCGTGGTGGGAACTTGACCCGTTATGGCAACCAAGGGTATGGAATCCATTTTAGCGTCAATGATCCCTGTGATTAGATTCGTCGCGCCTGGACCAGAGGTTGCCAAGCATACTCCCACGTCACCGGTAGCCCTGGCATATCCACCTGCGGCAAAGGCCCCTCCTTGTTCATGCCTGGGTAAAACCATGCGGATTTTTTTAGACAGAGTAAGACCTTGGTGAATTTCCATGGATGCCCCGCCGGGATAACCAAAAATAACCGTGACTCCTTCGTTTTCCAAGGCTTTTACAAGAATATCTCGTCCTTTAAGGGGATGCCCTCGAGTTTTCTGTGACTTTTTTGGAGCATTCTGTTTTTTTGCTGTTTTTTTCTTAGTAGTCATAGCGAAAAGCTTTTGCGGTTAAATATAATTTTAATTTTTATCGTTTACTGTTTACTTGAATCTGAGGAAACGATCTTAGTGAATCACTAGAAATACTCCAGTGGCAAATTTTAGCTCTACGGGCACTTACAAATATTTTCCACGTTGAGTGGCGGCCCGAAGACTAGTAACCTTTCCTGGGGGAGCAATACCAGTGAACTGACAGTCAACAACTGAACAGTACCTTATTGCTATGACGGGCATAGACCTTCTGCCCCCGAGACTAGTTGCGAGTAAAAACTGTAACGGAATTGGCTCTTGAAGTCAAATTCATTTATGTAAAAAGCCCTTTTTTGTCAAAACGTTATGGGAAAACAGATGTCTGGTAAAAGAGAAATCGAGGGGCTTAATTCTTATGTATCGCGTTTAAGATAATCCCTTCACGGAGGCTGTACTCACTCACTTTGAGCATTTTACAATCAAAGGCTCGCATGGTTTCCAACACAATTGCGGTGCCGGCAATAATTAAATCTTCGCGTCCTTGCTCAAGCGGTTTCAAGGCTAGTCGCTCGTCGAGGGATTTCTTTTTTAGGTCCTCCAAAATTGATTCTGCATCATGAAAAGAAAAAAATGAGCCGTGAATTTTTTCAGGATCGTAAGGGTAGATTTTTTCCTTTAATGCTGCAAGCGTGGTCACGGTGCCCGCTGTACCAATTAGGATTTCAGGAGAAAATGCTGACAGTTGTTTTTTTACTGCCAGCAGTTCTTTTCGTAAATGATTTTGTAGATTTTTAAATTCTTTATCGTCAATGGGATTTTGAGAGATAAACTTTTCGGTCAACCTCACTACGCCTAAAGACGTGCTACAAGAACCCGAAATATTTTTTCCTTTTGAAAGAATGAACTCAGTGCTGCCTCCACCAATATCTAAAGTAATTATTTTGCGGTTTGCATGTGGTATTTTCCAAAATACTCCTTCAAGGGTAAGCTGGGCTTCTTCTTCCCATGAAATAATTTTTATATCGATACCTGTTTCTTTTTTTACCAAACGAACAAATTCTTGCCCGTTTGATGCTTCACGAACGGCGCTGGTTGCCACAGCAAAAAGAGATGGGTTTCCATTTTCCAAGCAGATTTGTCTAAACTCTTTAAGCACATTTAAGGTTTCAGCAATTCTTTCTTCCATGAGTTTGCCCTGGCTATCCATACTTTCACCTAAGCGGGTGATTTTTCGTTTGGAAACTATAAGCTTGAAATTATGATTGCCAGAGGAATCAACAATTAAAAGGCGAACGGTGTTTGACCCGATATCAACGGATGCAATCTTTTTCATATAAAGATTAAATGGGAAAGGCTTTTTCACTATCCATAGTTAGAAGCAGATAGAATCCCAAAACGGTAAAAAGTAGATTTGGACCCCATGTGGCCAATATTGGATCGAAGGTCCCTCCTTTTCCTAAAGAAATACCCATTGCATATAGAAATGAGAACGCAAATCCCATTGCAATATTTACGCTGACACAAAATAAGAGCCCGCCATGCCTGCTGGATCGAATGGACAAAGGAATCGCCAACAAGGCCATGACAACACTAATGAACGGGTAAGAAATATTACGATGGAACTCGATCCAACTCATAGATGTGTCCTCTCCTTTTAATGCTTGCATTTGAATTTTTTTGTATAATTCGCTCAGACTCATTTCTTCGGGGCGTTTGTGGGCCTTGGATAAATTGTCCGGGGTTTCCGGAGTAATAAATTTTTGTTTTTCAAAATATTTCGTAGACTTGATCCCATTTTTATCAAATTTGCGTATATACCCATCGATAAACTCCCATTTATTGATAGACCAGACTGCTTCTTTTGCATCAATACGCTGAATTATGGAGTGATCTAATCCCGGTTTTAAAATTATGACCCCCTCTAATTTGGATTTGTATGGATCAAAATAGTCGATATTCCAGATATCTCCATTTACGGATTTAAACCATAGGTTTTCTGTGGGAATTTTTCCATAAGAAGCCCTTGCTTGAATTTTACCCATAAAAATATAATTCATTTTCTGATTGGTAAAGGGGGATAAAAATTCACTACTCACCAGAACCATTAACGCAATAATAAAGGATGCACCTATAATCGGAAAGGTAATGCCTGTTATGCTAATGCCGCAAGCTTTCATTGCAGTGAATTCGTTGTTTCTGGCAATTGAAGCCAATGTGATAACGGTTGCAAGTAGGACACCTTGGGGAGCCATGTAAAAAGCAATAAAGGGAATTTTAAAAATATAATAAGAGATCAAATCAATCATTGGTGCATCTTTTGCCAAAAACTCATCGATTCTCTCAAAAAAGTCCACAATTAAAAAAATTCCGATCAATCCACTGGCTGTCAGTAAATATATTTTTATAAACTGGGTCAATACATATCGCTTTAACATTTTCATAGACGGATTACATTCTTTGATCTAATTTTAGTTTGCATTTAAGGTTGGGATCGCAGAGTTTAATATTGGAATTAAAAACTCCAGATCTCGGCGTTTGGAGAGAGTATGTCTTACATAATTCAGTGTAGGGTCAATGTATTGGAGATATCGATCATTGCCTAATATTTTATATTGATAAGCAAAAGTGCCAATTGCTTTTAAGTTTCTTTGCACCGACATCCAGTCAAAAATTTTATAAAATGAACCCCGTATTATTTTTTTTCCATTTTGCTCCATGCGATCAAGATAGAATTCCAGAAGCTCCTCTCTTACACGATCTTCCAAGATTATGTAGGAGTCTTTTAATAGGGAAACCAGATCATATTGGCAGGGGCCCATTCGGGCGTCCTGAAAATCTATCACGGTTAGTTTATCATTTTGTATCATTATGTTTCTTGAATGGTAGTCCCTATGTGTGAAAAACCGGTCCTGTTTTGATAATTCTCTACAAAGTGTGATTAGCGCTAACCGGGTTTCTTTTTTTTTATCAGGTTCCAGTGTATTCATTAATAGACCGTCGACATAGTGTTGCATCATAAAATCCATTTCCCAGATCAATTTTTCTTCATCAAAAAATAAACTATGGGCTGGACAATCGGCTGACATGTTTTCTGTTACGCTTGTATGAAAAGCTATTATAATTTCAATGGCTCTTTGATACCATTCTAGAGCTTTTTCTGGTTTCTCCTTCAGTTTGTCGGCAAGATGTATATCTCCACAATCCGTTAAAAATAGTAACCCAAGTGCCTGATCGAAATAAAAAATTTCCGGTACAGGTATATCCATTTTTTGGAGGAACTTCTGTGTACAGTTGAAATCTGGGTTTTGCTCTAGTTTTGCCAATTGCATTATGACAATAGATTTTTTCTTCTCAGGTGAAGATTTTAAATTAAAACTTGCTCGATAGTAATTTCTGTCCGAGGCATCTCCTTTAAGGAGTTTGCATTCTATTAGAGAAACAGGTTCTTGGGACACAAGTTCAAGGCGGGAGATTAAATCATCTTGGCTAAATCGTCCAGATTCAGTACATTTTTTTTTCATAGGTATAAAAAAATCTATTTCAATTATTAAAAATCTGATGTAGCATTCTTTTTTTATTAAATACAAGCGGAGATTGTTACATGCCGAAACCAAGTTATCATATTTTAGTTTGTACCAACAGCCGTCCTCCTGGTCACCCTCGTGGTTCATGTGGTGAAAATGATTCCAATACAGTTTTTGAGAAACTAGCTATGGGAGTTGAACAAAAAGGTCTGTTTGGGAAATGTACAGTGACTAACACGGGCTGTATAGGGCCATGTGGTGTTGGTCCGGTGGTGATTGTTTATCCAGATGGAATCTGGTACCAAAAAGTTAAGCCCGAAGATGTTGATGAAATTCTCGATCAACATGTTGGCCAGGGTAAAAAGATTGATCGACTGGAAATTCCAGA
>CAYYIR010000052.1:9111-11106 GCA_964471995.1 uncultured Nitrospina sp.
CCTTTTGTTGTCAGATAGTTGCCACCCAAAATTCCATTGGCTCCGGCAGAGAACAACTCCTCTTGCTTATCTGTCATCACCTCTTCCCTACCTCCGCACACAAATAAATCAATTTTTGGCAGAACCAGTCGCAGTAAGGCTATGGTTTTAAGAGCATCGTAATATTCAATAGTTTTTAAGTGGTCCAACCCCGTTCCTTCTATAGGTTTCAAGAAGTTGATGGGGAGAGATTGTGTACCCAACTCTTGTATAGAAAATGCTAGTTCAACTCTTTGAGAAAAAGTTTCACCCATTCCAAATATTCCACCGACACAAACCTGAAGTCCAGCCTCCTTAGCGTTTTGCACGGCTTTGATTTCATCTTCGTAGGTATGTGTGGTGACAATCTGATCGAAAAAACTGGCCGCGGTTTCAAGGTTGTGGTGACATCGATCCAGTCCGGCGGCTTTTAACTCTTTTAAATGATCAAGTTCCATCAGTCCTAGGGAACAGCAGGTTTCAAGTTTGGTTTCTGCTTTAATACGGCGAACTGCTTCAATGACTCGATCCAATTCTTTCCGGTCACTCATTTTGGTTCCAGATGTGACAATAGAAAATTCGTTGGCACCAAAAGCTTCTGCTTCTTTGGCAGCTGCCACCATTTCCTCGACGCTCATAAGTTCGTATTCTGGAGCATCGGTTTTAAATGCACTTGACTGACCACAAAACGAACAGTCTTCAACGCAGCGCCCGGACTTGGCATTAACTATGGAGCAAATCTTTACATCATCGCCTTTGAACCTATCACGAATTTGATTGGTTCCTATAAAAAGATAATCTAACTCTTCATGAGTTAAGGATTCCAGTTGCAAAGCCTGTTCGTTGGATATCGATTCGCCTCTAAGAGCGATTTCGACCATACCGTCTATCAGTTCATTTCGCATTGTAGTTGATTTTCCCCCTGCAGTAAAAGTGATAGCTTATCATAGAGACTCTTTATTCATAACTCAATAGTTTCACCAATTCTTCTGAAGTTTGGACGGGTGGTAAACAGGCCCCGAGTCGGCAGACATAGGCCGTGGCCTTTCCATTTTGCAGTTGGCGGTCTCTCAGTAATGGGATGATTTTAGCATTAATATCAACATTCTCTTCATAAGAAAACGCAAAAACTGAATTCGGGAAAAATCCTTTTCGAACTGTTGTCAGAAGGTTTTGAGTTAAGGCATCATTTTTTTTCCCCACAATCGCAACTTCCTTTAATCCCCCCAGGTACAAATGCAATGCTTGTAACATATAGGTTGAATTGAGTCCGTATTCCATCAATTCATCATTAAAACTTAAAAAAATATTTTCTGCTTTTTGGATTAACTCTGGTTTGTTTAAATACGCGGCAAGCTTTAAAAAAGCCATAGCCGCAATACTGTTTCCAGATGGTTCAACCCCATCATAGCCGCTGATTTGGCGAATCAATAATTCTTCTGCATCATTAGCGGTTTCATAAAAAGCACCTTTATCGCCTGAAAACTTTTCAACTACGATTTGCATTAACTCTTGGGCTATTTGGATATAGTACGGCTCATAAGTAGCTTCATATAAATCTAGGCATGCTACTGCCGTTGCGCTATAGTCAAATAAATACCCACTGTATTTAGCTTCGCCTTTTCGATAGCGCCTCAACATCTTACCATCAGTAGTTCTAAGTTTATGGAGGAGAAATTGCATTGCTTTTGTTGCTTTGTTAATTCGTCTAGCGTCTTCCAAAACACGCCCGGATTTTGCCATTGCACTAATCATCAAGGAATTCCAAGAGGTAAGTACTTTATCATCCAGCAAAGGACGGATACGTTGACTGCGGGCTTCGAGCAGTTTTTTGCGGGCTGATTGTAGCTCTTTTAAAAAGCCTTCATGGTTCATGCCAATTTCTTTGGCAACGGTCTCAGAATTTCTTTTTATATAAAGGATGTTTTTACCCTCAAAATTTCCTTTTTGTGTGACATTGTAAAAAGGTATTGCAAC
>CAYYIR010000053.1:0-10929 GCA_964471995.1 uncultured Nitrospina sp.
TGACTAAAAATCAGCTTCTGATTCAAGCAGGAGTTGCAATGGTAGGTCAAGCTAATTTGAACCCACAAGCAGCTCTAACACTGCTCGAAGGAGTTTAGTAATTAAAAAATAAAAATTATAAAAAACTAAAATGTCACTAACAATATCATCCAATCCCTTTTCCGTAGGTTATGGGCCTCAATTGAATTCAAGAGTGCCAAAACCGCAAGACGTGGCTGATCCATCGCAAGTCAAACTCTTAGGAAACAAAGATGAAGATTCAGTCGAACTCTTAGGAAACAAAGATGAAGATTCAGTCGAACTCTTAGGAAACAAAGATGAAGATTCAGTAGAGCTTACTACTTTAAAAACTGTTTCTGATGAAAATGACATTTCAGCAGATAATCATGGCCTTTCAGACCCGGGTAATAAGACTCGAATTCGAATAGATCCGGAAACCCAAGAAGTGATTATTGAAGTAGTAGACGGCAAAACAGGAGAAGAAGTAAGACAAATCCCTGGGGAACAACAATTACGATTAAACAAAGGTATTAGTGCATACAATGATATTCTTTCTAAACGAGTGGATAACATCGATTTCAATGGAGTCGATGACCTGAATTATAAACAACCCGAATCAGAAAAGTAAACACGCATGTAATTTTGAAAATTTTCTTAAAAATGGGTATTCCAAAAGCACCTCTACTGAAGTAGAGGTGCTTTTGTATTTTCAATCTCTTTTCAATTTAAATCAATAATATGACAATGTTATAATAAGCGCGCCTACGAAATAAATTATTAGCACTCACCTTTATCCTTCAAAAATGAAATTTTTCAAAACTGGAATCATTGGCTGCGGACGAATTGGGAGCCTCTTGGAAGAAGATCCATTGCGCGGTAAACCCTGCACTCACGCAGGTGGTTTTTCCGCACTTAAAAATGTGAAAATGGTTGCAGGTTGTGACATTAATGAAACACGCCTTAAAAAGTTCGGAAAAAAATGGGACGTTAAAAATCTTTACACGAATTACCACGACATGCTTAGTGAGAATTCGTTAGATATTTTATGCATCGCCACTTGGACAAACTTACATGCCACCATGGCATTGAATGGTATCCAGGCTGGAGTAAAAGGAATTTTTTGTGAAAAACCTATTGATGTCGATCTCAATTTGGCACGAAAATTAGTGCGCACGTGCCAAAAAAAAAACATACCACTTCTAATAAATCATGAAAGAAGATGGGATGCATATTATCAAAAAGCCAAAAGAATAATCCAAACAGGAAAAATTGGAGAAATAAGAACTATTGTTGGAAACGCATTAAGCTGGAAACCCGACGACCTACCCGTATCTCAATATGGGGGCGGTCCTTTGTTTCATGATGGAACACATTTAATCGACCTTCTTTTATATTTTGGTGGCCCCATTGCATGGGTATCGGGACACGAAATAAGACCCAAGGGAAAACGTTATATTGAGGAAACTGCGTCTGCAATGATTGGCTTTAAAAATGGTAGCCTGGGTTTTATAGAAGGCGGAGGAGTCAGAAAATATTTTAATTTTGAATTAGACATTCAAGGATCAGAAGGCCGTCTTTTAATCGGAAATTCAGGCAGAGAACTTTATATAACGAAAAAAAGCAAACGCTTTAAGGGTTTTCAAGAGTTGGAGCAAATACCTTTTCCCAAACCAAGGCACCATGAAAGCCCTTTTATAGGTGGCGCCAAAGATATGATAAAAAACCTTCGAACAAGGAAATCCGGTTTTCCCACCGGAGAAGATGCCCTCAAGGCATTAGAAACCATTTATACCATTTATAAATCGGCACAACAAAAAGGCAGACGCCTGAAAACAAAATAAAACTCCTCTCACCTTCGAACGTCAGACAAAAGAATTTTCAGCAAAAACAAAAATCTAAAGCACTCTCTCTAAGTTTGGATCAATATTACCATGAAAAAAATTAAAATTTTTTAATTGAAAATTGCAATTCTATTATGCTAATTTTTTCTTATTCAATTTTCCTTTGATTTGTCCTATTTGTTTTTTCTTAAAAAAATTTAAAGACTTCCAACAGCTTAATGGAGCAACAGAGTGATTGATGTTAAAAACCTGACTCGTTATTATGGAACGCGTCGCGCTATAAACAATTTATCTTTTCAAATAGAAAAAGGTGAGGTTGTAGGTTTTCTAGGTCCTAATGGAGCGGGTAAAAGCACCACCATGAATATTATTTCCTGTATTCTATCCGCTTCAAGTGGTAGCGTTAAAATAAACGGGTTTGACACCTTCGAACAGTCGCTTGAAATAAGAAAAGTCATCGGATATCTTCCTGAAACACCTCCCCTCTACCCTGATATGGTTGTTACAGATTATTTAAATTTTTCAGCCGGCATAAGAGGTGTTGACGCTAAACAAACTACTGCAGCGGTCCAAAGGGTCCTCGAAAAATGTTCGCTTAAAGACGTAGGTCATCGAATTATTGGACGACTATCAAAAGGCTATCAACAACGAGTAGGTCTTGCGCAAGCCATGGTTCATGACCCCGAAATTTTGATACTTGATGAGCCGACAATAGGGTTGGATCCCATTCAAATTATTGAAATTCGAAAATTGATTCAGGAGCTCGCCGCAGAACACACCATCATTCTAAGCTCACATATCCTCCCGGAAATCACTCAAATCTGCAAACGCGTGATAATCATTAACGAAGGTGAGATTGCAGCGGTTGATTCTCTTGGTGGGCTTACAGCCTCGTTAAGAAAAAGTGAGCGCCTTTCTTTAACCGTGAGAAAATCAGAAGGAAACGTACTTGAGGAATTAAAAGAGTTGGACCAGGTGATTTCTATTACAAAAGGTGAGGACAATCAGTACTTCATTGAATGTAAATTGAGTTCTAACCTCCAAGACGAAATCGCCAAACTGGCGCTAGCAAATCATTGGGGAATAGTAGAGCTCAAACCTATGTCCATGACACTTGAAGATATTTTTCTTAAGCTCACACTTGAAGAAAAGGGGACTGCGGCATGAAAAACAGTTGGATCATAGCAAAAAGAGATTTGAATTCATTTTTCAACTCACCCATTTTTTATGTTGTCACCACTGTTTTTTTAATTATTTACAGTTATATTTTTATAAATATTCTTAGTTTTTTCAGTATGCAAAGTATGCAATCTGGTCAATTCCAGCAAATGGGTATAGCTCTTAACATAAATGAAATGGTCATCGAACCCAGTTTCCAAAATATGGCGGTGATTTTACTTTTAATAATTCCCATCGTCACTATGCGAAGTTTTTCTGAGGAAAAAAAATCCAAAACATTTCGTCTTCTACTTTCCTCGCCAATACATTTAAAAGAAATCGTTTTGGGGAAATTTTTTGCCTGTATGATAGTCGTGATGGTGATGGTTTTACTTTCAAGTTATTCCCTGGGCTTTATATTTATGATAGCCGAACCTGATATCGGGCCTGTTTTGACTGGCTATCTTGGAGTTTTACTAATGGCAGGCTGCTATGTTTCGATAGGGATATTCGCATCTTCTTTGACCGAAAACCAGATTGTTGCGGCAGTAATCACATTTGGCTTTTCCCTTTTTATGTGGGTCATTGGATGGGGTGCCCAATCCGCTGATTCATCAACAGGACAAGTCCTAGAATATCTTTCAATCATTGAACATCTAGACCGTTTTTTAAAAGGCATAATAGAAACCAGCGATTTAGCCTATTATTTAACCTTCATAATTCTGGGACTCTTTCTTTGCCACCGGGTTCTGGATTCTAATCGCTGGAGGTAATTCTATGAAAAAATTTTCTACCACGGCAGGCTGGCTATCCTTAATATCAGGATTCACAGGACTATTGTTTTATATTGTACTTCCTGATCTTAAAACTTTGCTCATATCATTAGTTTTAATATCTCTCTCTAATGGTATATTTTTTCTATACGCAGAAGGCTCATCCATAAAAAAAATTTTTTCTTCACGATCTGCTCAACATGGTACCAATGCCGTTATCCTTATTTCTGTTTTACTTGGGATAATGGTATTTATCAATCTTCTAATCCTTCGACATAAATACCGTTTTGATTTCACCGAGGGAAGCCTTTTCACTCTAGCTCCACAAACAAAAAAATTTATTACAGACCTTCCGCGTGAAGTTAAGTTAACTGCATTTTTTCAAATTGAAACTCCGGAAAAAGTAACATTCACCAACTTGATTGAAGGATATCTGGAAGAAACAGAAAAAATTACGATTACCTATGTAGATCCCGATAAAAATCCTGCAATAACCAAGCAATATGGAGTGACCACTTATGGCACCATCGTATTAGAAAGTGGAAAAAAGGAAACAAAAATTCAAAATGCTACGGAAGAAAATTTAACTAATGCTCTATTGAAAGTCACTCGTGATGAACAAAAAGTGATTTACTTCCTTGAAGGTCATGGCGAAAACCAAATTGAAAGTATAGAAAATGAAGGCTACCAAAACGCAAAGAAGAATCTTGAACAAGACGGGTTTCTAGTAAAGCCATTATTACTTTTACAAACAGGAGAAGTCCCTGAAGACGCATCAGCACTAGTAATCGCAGGACCCAAAAAACCAATTCAAGAAGAAGAGCAAACAGAGCTAAAATCTTATCTCGGGAAAGGCGGTGCTGTTATGATGCTCGTCGATCCCAAATCAAAACATGGAATGGAACCATTTTTAAAAAACTGGGGTATTCAACTTGGCAAGAATATAGTTATCGACCCCTTATCTAAGTTATTTGGCGGTGATTTCGCAGCTCCTGTAGTCAATCAATACACAGCGCATGATATTACCAACAACTTTTCCCTTGCAACCATTTTCCCAATTATTCAATCCGTCAAAGAAATACCAAATTCAAAAGTAGAAACCGTTGAATTGTTGAAGACTAGCAATAATAGCTGGGGGGAATCAGATTTTGAGTCAGGAACTGTAAATTTTGATGTTGAGTCTGACCTTAAAGGTCCGGTTTCTGTCGCAGTGGTTGCTTCAAAATTGTTGGAGCCAGAAGAAACACATCAAAAAAATAAAGAAACTCAGAAACATAAAAAGTCACAACCAAAAGCCACGTTGGTAGTCATAGGAGATTCCGATTTTGCAAATAACCGATACAGTAATTTTTCCGGTAACGGAGATTTTTTCCTTAATACAGTCTCATGGTTAGCTGAGGAAGAAAACTTAATTTCTATTCGACCGAAAAAAAGGAAAAATACTCCCATCCACTTAACCCGTTCCTGGGGAAGTGCTATCTTTGTTCTAGGTATATTCGTTTTTCCCGGAATTGTTGCCGGTGCAGGTATCCGCATCTGGTGGAGGAGAAGAGGTTTATGAAGTTTAAAGGAACGACCGGGATGATGGTCGCTCTCCTCATCCTGGGAATTTATTATTTTTTTGTGGACCTACCTGCAGAACAAAAGAAAGTACAAGAAAAAGAAATCGCTGGAAAAGTCTTTCCCTTTAAAACAACGAATATCAAAGAATTCTCCTTAAGAAAAGAAGATCAAACTATTACTCTTTTACAAAACAGTAATAAAATTTGGGGTCTTTCCCAGCCTCTTAAAGCTGTTGCAGATATTCAGGTTACTGAAAATTTTTTAACTAACTTAGCAAACCTAGAAAAATTGCGGATAGTTGCCAGTAACCCAAAAATTCTTTCGCAATACGGCCTGGAAACACCCTCTTTTAAAGTGAATCTTAAATTCAAAGATGATAAAGAAGAAACCTTGTTATTAGGGGATGAGAGTGCCATCGGCGGCAGTATATATCTCAAGCTTGAAAGCAGTCCAGCAGTACTTCTTGCCGCTACTTCTAAAACAAAATTTGATAAGTCCGTCTACGACTTTAGAGACAAGACTATTTTTAATTTTAGTTCAGGCTCTATCACTCAAATTCAAATTAAAAGGCAAGACAGCGCTTTTGATCTAATTAAAGAAAAAGATCAATGGAAAATTTCCGGAAAAGTTGAGGCAAAGGGGGAAAAGGATACAGTATTATCTTTTCTGCAAGCCATCCAGTTTTCTAACATTAAAGAATTTGAAAGTGAAAATCCAGAATCACTAACTAATTATGGTTTAGATAACCCCTATGCCACCCTTATTCTGAAAGATGAAAATAAAAAATCCTATGCTATAGATTTGGGATCCGCAAAAAACAGCTCTGGGTACTACAGCAAAAAGAAGGGGTCGCCGGGAGTTTTCGTAGTCAACGAAAAATTTTATAACACTTTAAAAAAAGATTACGTCGAGTTTCTAAACAGAACATTAATCGAGTTTAAAGAAAAAGATGTGGCAGGAATAAACATACAAAATGAAAAAGAAACTATTCAGGCTGTTCGTGTTGAAAAAGAAAACTGGAGAATTAATAAACCTCAGGAAACGGGTGCAGACATAGCGACGATCAGGAGTTTTTTGTTCGATCTGAAAGAAGCTAAGGTCACTCAATTTATCAAGCTGGCACTAGATGCTAAAAATTCGTTTGGGCTTGAGGAACCGAAACGTTCCCTTTCAATTACAAAAGTTAATGGAAAATCTCTGGGAATCCTCTTTGGAAACCCTACTGAAGATGGAAATCAGTTCTTTGCGCAGAGAACAGGGGAGTCTGCTGTGTTTTCCGTTTCCAAAGAAATAGTACAAAAAGTGTTTCGTACATTTCATGAATTTCGAAATAAAAAACTTTTTAAATTTGAAACTAATGATGTAAATAAAATTGTAATTGAAACACGAAAAACCCTTTTTGAACTACAAAAAACAGATTCCCATTGGAGCCTCTTAAAACATGAAAACACAAAGATTAAAAAAAATATTGGCAACGATATACTTTGGACTCTGCAGGGGATGGAATTTGAATCTTTTTTGAAAGAGGACAGCGTTCCTGAATCTTCAGGGCTTACCGCCCCCACTTATAAAGTAAGCCTATGGAAAAATGATTCAACAAAATTTGCCGAGCTGCAGGCAGGGAATTTAAGCCCAAATGGAAATAATTATTTTGCCAAAATTACAGGCCAATTGGGCTACTACCAGATCAAAAAGAAGTATTTGGAAACCATCCCTATAACTTTGGATAGGTTTAAACCTTAGCAAAAAACCAAGTTAAACCTCTGAATATCTCCAGTAAGGCACCCCAATATATTGTAATATTCCTTATCCCAATATACTTTATATTGGATATTAAAGAATAAAATTAATAATTTGCAAATATTTTAACAAGCTAAATATATATAAAATAAGGTTTTTATCTTTTTTTTGCAATTTTTTGCTAATAATTCCTTGACACATACTATATGTAGTGGTATTTTCCGGGAGGTACACAATATAAGGAAAAGAATAAGTTTCAATGGGAGTTGGCTAGGTACGTATATTGAGTGCTGTTTTGATTGGAAGGCTAAATAAATTGAGAGACAAAATTAAAGATCTTCCACCGGCGGGTTACTAGAAAAGAGGATTCCATCGTTAATGAATGAGATGCATCCCAAATTATTACAGCCAAAAGCAAAGAGTGGGATGTATAGTAGTCTCAAATCCCTTCCCAAACCCCCAAGCGTTTTGAGCGCCAGCCGAACTCTGCGATGCATCTCGGCAGATGATATCTATCCAATTGGCGTAAAGTGGAGTCCCTTTTTGAACTCGGGCAAAGCCCGGAAGAAAGTAGCCCGCCTCCTTTCTTCAAAAGGAAAGCGCCCCGTCCTTACCAAATTAGAAGGATTATTTGCCGCTTGTCAAGGACGGTTGTAGTAATAAATATTTTAACGTATTAAGTATCCGGGAAATGTCGGGGCGCTTACCCCATTTCCCGGTTTTTTTATACCTCTTTTCCTCTCCATTGATATAATTCATCTTTTTAAACCTAACGCTTACTTTAGTTAATGAAAGAAACAGAATCCGAGATTATTTGCAGAGTTTCTGGTAGGCCTATCCCTGAATACGCCCATATCGGAGATGCGGGTGCCGATCTAAAGGCAGCAGAAAGTATCATTATCCCAGCAAGAGATAGGGCCCTGGTAACCACTGGTATTCGGCTGGAAATCCCATACGGACATGTCGGATTAATATGGCCGCGAAGTGGACTTGCCGTTAAAAATGCCATAGACAGTGGAGCGGGGGTCATCGATTCGAACTATCGTGGAGAAATCAAAATCCTACTTTTCAACCATTCTGACCTCGATTTTCAAATCGAACCTGAGGATCGTATCGCACAAATTTTGATCCAGAAAGTTGAACGCGTTCAATTTCTACCTGCCGAAAAGCTCAGCGAAACAACTCGAAATAAAGGAGGATTCGGATCCACCGGCACATAAAATGGAGATAACGTGGTCGCAATTGACCCTTGACCAAGCAAACACCGTATAAAAACACCGAAGTAATTGCCTAAACCCCAATGGAAAAAAGAAAGAAACTTGTGACCCGCCCTTGATAAATCGTTTATAATGCGCCGAGTGGTCCACTTGAGATTGGGTATCCAATGAGCAAAGATAAAACAAAAAATCCTAAAGAAACGGGAACATATAAAATAGTTCGAGTACAGCCCACGCCAAATCCCGATGCATTTCAATTTATACTTAATGGAAAAGTAATTGGCGATGGCACCAAAACATTCGACTCGCCTGAAGATGCCAGCAACGATGTTTTAGCAAAAGCCTTATTCGAAATTTTTGGTGTCCAAAGCATTTACTTAAAAGAAAACTTTGTGACCATTACTAAGTCCAACACTGTGGGTTGGCATACCTTGATGGAAAAAACCGGGCATACTCTCGAAGAGTATTTAAAATTTTATGAAACAGGAGATGAGCCCGAACATTCAGAAGATATCCATCCAATTCTTGAAGCCTTCAAAAAAGAAGAGTTCTTCAATTACGATGGTAACAAACAGACAGAGGTGGTAAACGCTTTACTCGACGTAGCTATTCGACCCGCTCTTGCAAACGATGGCGGTGGCATCAACATCCTTGCTATAGAGGGTAAACAGATCAAAATTCATTATCAGGGTGCCTGCGGTAGCTGTCCCAGTTCCACCACCGGGACGTTGCAATACATTGAACAATTCCTTAAAGAAGCAATCAGCCCAGAACTCGAAGTCCAAGCCAACTAACCTACTAGTCAAAGGGGTACTACTCTGCTGGTGATATGCATCCTAGACTTCCATGCCCATTAGGGAAACACACTGATAAATACTCTTAAAACAAAAATTTAATTTTCCTAATAAAAAGCCCTTTATCAACCCATACCTGAAAAATTTTATGCTTGCCGATAGCTAGCTTTTTTAAGGGGTCATAACGAGTATCGAGGCGATAAGGATAATCGAGTTTTCTTGGATTAATTATTATAAACACCCTTCCCAACGATGAAGAGAATCCCCCGCTGGTAAAAAAAATAATGCAAACATCTATCTAAGTAAAACCGTTTTTATCCAGAAAGTTAAGCTTTGTAGTTCAAAATATATTCCAACGCGGTTATAGGGTCAGGAGTCATCGCAAACATTTTGCGTATATTTTCTTTTGCGAATTTTTGCTCGATCATCACATCGAAGGTTTTGTTGAGATTATCATAGAACCCGTGCGAGTTTATAAACACCAACGGCTTGTCGGTTAATTTTAGTTGCCGCATGGATAGAATTTCCATTGCTTCTTCTAAGGTGCCCATACCACCAGGTAAAACAATAAAGGCGTCACTCCTCTCATCCATTTTAGCTTTTCTCTCACGCATATCTTTAGTCACGATTAACTCATCTGCATCAAGGTATTCAATGTCTTTGGACCGGAAAAATTGAGGTAGAATACCAATGACATTCCCTTTCTCTTCATGCACACCCCGTGCAACACAACCCATTAAACCAATATATGCGCCACCGTAAACCAGATCTATTCCCTTTTTTCCTATTTCCCGTCCCAATTCCTTGGCAATTTTTTTATAGTTATTATCTACCAATTCGCTGGAAGCACAAAAAACGCAAATGGATTTTATTTTATTCATATAATCGTAATAATCCTTGCACAATCCCACTCTTATTAATACAGAGGTAGCAAAAAACTCTTGCTTTTCTTAGAGGAGAAATAATTAATTTTTAGGTCTACACTGAAAATATTCAAACAACACTAACCAAATACTTATTTACTTTCCTCAATCCTTTTCATTAGCAAAATAAAGGTTTTTATATTCATTGATGGCATAACGGTCGGTCATCCCTGAAATGTAGTCGCAAATTCTACGTTCCAGTGTTCCGTAAGCTTCGTTTTTCAATACTGACTCCGGAAGCAATCCCGGCATTTTTATATAAGCTTCGAAAATTCCATCGAGAGTTAATCCGGCTTTGAATTCCATTCGCAATACTTTACGATGCGAATACATATTTTTATGTAAAAACTTTTTCAATTCCTTATTTTTCTCAGCAACTTCTTTTCCAAATGTTGCCATAAGAAATGGAGCACGTCTTACCTCATCAACATTTTTCAAATTATGATTATCAATATTTTCTGAAGTGGCTTTAAGAAGATCGGTAACTAATTCGTTGATGATGCCTCGCACCACCTGATATTTTTTCAATTTAAAATCTAGTCCGGAATATTGCTGGTCAAAACGGTCTTCATTTTCTTTCCATAAGGCGACTTTCCTAAGTTGTTCAAGATCGAGTAGGTCTGATGTAATGCCATCATCCAAATCATGCGCGTTGTAAGCAATACCATCTGCAAAATCTGTTATCTGTGCTTCCAAAGAAGGGTGCCGCATTCCTTTCGCTGAAGTTATAAGGTTTTCTTTATCTTTAGTGTGTTTACATATTCCTTCAAGGACTTCCCAAGTTAAATTAAGCCCATTAAATTCCGGATATCTTTTTTCCAGTAGCTTAACTATTCTGAGGCTTTGCTTGTTGTGTTCAAAACCGCCATGGTCTTTCATCAACCGGTTTAAAACATCTTGTCCTGTATGGCCAAAGGGCG
>CAYYIR010000054.1:0-10914 GCA_964471995.1 uncultured Nitrospina sp.
AATTGAATAAACCATGACCAGAACAAGAAAAGAAAATAATAATAAAACCGCTGACAGTAAATGTGCCTGGGCATACTCCATGACCTCAACACGATCATAAATCTCTATAGATATTACTTTCGTTTTCCCTGGAATATTACCTCCCACCATCAACACTACACCGAACTCCCCCAACGTGTGCGCAAAACCTAAAACCGTTGCGGTAAGGTAACCGCGCCTTGAAAGTGGTAGTATCACAGAAAAAAAAGCATCCCACTTCGAGGCTCCTAAAGAAGAGGCTGTTTCTATTGGGGCCCTTCCTATCGATTCAAAATTACTTTGTAAAGGCTGCACAACAAAAGGCAAAGAATAAAGAGTTGATGCAAACACTAACCCCGCAAAAGTAAAAGATAATGGCGAACCTGTTAAAGTTTGAATGGGACCACCTATCCAGCCATTAGGACCTAGCATGATCAACAAATAAAACCCTAAAACCGTTGGTGGTAAAACCAAGGGTAAGGCCACCACTGCTTCTATACCGACCCTAATCTTTGAACAAGTATTTGCAAGCCACCAGGCAATAGGAGTTCCTATTATTAAAAGTATCACCATGGTTACAGTTGCTAATTGTAAGGTGAGCCAGATAGGCCCATAATCGAGAGAATGTAAATCCATAATTTTCCTTTAAAATTGTTCTACGTAATAACCATAAGTTTTTATTATTTTTTGACCCTTTTTGCTTTTTAAAAATTTTAAAAATGCTCGGGCCACATGATTGGAGTTTGCGCGTTTTAATAATATGGCTTGTTGCTGAATCGGTTCGTGCAAATTAAGAGGAACCAACCAGGAAGTTCCTCCGAGCAACCCATTGCTGCTGTTTAGTTGAGAGAGAGAGATAAAACCTATTTGAGCATTTCCAGTCACTACAAACTGTAAAGTTTGTGAAATATTTTCTCCCCTAACCAAGCGTGATTGAATTTTTTCCCAATAACCTGTTTTCCTTAAAACCTGTTCAGTTGCTTTTCCATAAGGTGCAGTTTTGGGGTTAGCAATTGCCAGGTATCGAAAATTATTTTGATCTAAAACATGTAAACCGAAATTTGTTACAAATTTTGGATCAGCACTCCACATAACCAATCGTCCAACTGCATATGTGAACCGAGAACCAGGGACTCCTATTCCATTTTTTTCGAGAAGTTCCGGCCGATTTGAGTCCGCTGCCAAAAAAACTTCAAAAGGAGCGCCTTGGTGGATTTGTGCAAAAAGCTTTCCCGTTGAACCTGAAATCAACAATACTTCATTTCCCGTTGTATTTTCGAATTCTCTAGATAGCTCTTTTAGTGGGAAAATAAAATTAGAGGCTACGGCAACCCGTAGTTGGTCCGCTAAGGCAATCGGAGCCTGAATAAAAAAAAATACCGATACCAATCCATATATCAAATCACACCATTTGCTTTTTTTTATAATCATCAATCAATTCGTTATGTTTAACTATATATAACCGATATGCGTTATATATCACGAAACATATTGCATGTCAAACGCCTATAGGGCTTAAGCGGTGCAAGAATAAATATCACAGGATACAGTAAAACGATAAATATGAGTAAACCAAGAGGAGAAATGAGTATATTTAAATTGGAGTGGATTAAAAAATTTATTCTGGAAATCTTATTGAAAGCCCAAGGTTGAGAAAAAAATCGGTGGCTGAGTCATTAAGTGAGTTTCCTGCAAAAAAGTCCAATTGAACATTGTTTTTTATCGCCCAGGTAAGGCCCCAGTCAAAACCATACGAGTTGCTTCCACTATCAATAGGCATAGCCCCAAAGAATTCTGCATAAAGAATTACAGATTCAGAAAGATTGTGCCCCCATAATGTCGCATATTTAAAATCAGCATTGCTATCATTCCAGGTAACACCCAGACTATTATCATTATAAATTGAATCTGGTAACAAGTTAGAGAATGACGGTATAAAGGAAAAAAAAGGATCAACCTTATCAGATGTAAATGCATCATTTCCTATAGGAAGTGTAAACCCTGCGTTTAAAGTGGTTTTGGGTCTATTAGCAGAGCTGTCGAATAACAAAACTTTAGTGCTTATCTCAGCATCAGACAACCCTGTATCATCACCAGATGCTGCATGTTGAATGTTGTATCCATAGAGAGCGAGTCTAAGCTCCATTGTTTCCCGAAATCCAATCCTGTATAAATTATTGTTCAGCAGAGTATGTTTTGACTTGATGTTATTTTCCCTATCTGTCTCATAGGAGTAAAATCCTGTTTCTAATTGATGATAACCGGGTTGCAATATGTCGGGTGAGTTTGTTTGTAGAATTCGGTCCGTGGATATAGGCGGAGGTTCTCCATGGGCTTTAGGAGACAATACCGCAAGGATAAGTACTACGAGAACCTGAAAAAAAACAAGGTTCGGTTGAGATCTGCTTTTATGGGTTCTAGGATATTCCACAATAACGTATCCCTCTTAGTAAATCCACTAAGTCATTGTATATTATTAGGTTTGTTTGAGACAAATAAAAAGGGCCCAAAGCACATTGCACTGTGGACCCTTAATTTTTATGGCGGGGCCGACGAGACTCGAACTCGCGACCTCCGGCGTGACAGGCCGGCGTTCTAACCAACTGAACTACGACCCCGCGGTCGTGTATTATGGTAGGCGGAACAGGGCTCGAACCTGTGACCCCCGGCTTGTAAGGCCGGTGCTCTCCCAACTGAGCTACCCGCCCAAGCTTTTTCGAACACCTCCGGAAGAGTCTGGGAGTATATAAATGCCAACCGTACTCTGTCAAGCGATTTCCCTTAAGTAAGAAATACCGACTCTTTTGATACAAATAAGTTGCATCCAAGAAATAAATTGCTTTGCAAATGTTATTGTACAAATTGGTAAATAATTGACAGTTAGGGGTTTACACTATAAGATGCCTCCTTAAGGTCAGATGTAATTCGGGCTTTCTGCAAGTTATTTGATTTTTTCATTAGTATCTGAACAATCCCAATTTTCCCTACCATGACAGAAAAACTCATGGCCTCTCTGGAGGGCTTTTCCACTGACGAATTAATAAAAATTCGAAAAGATCTTGATCAATTAATTAAAGACAAGTTTGATAAAGAATTGGGTAAGCGCCAAGGCCAAAGAGCAAAAGTTAAAATCCCCGGAAATTTAGAGATCGAAAGAGAAAAGGAATTTTTTTATAAGCTACATAAAATTTTAATCAAGGAAATGTCTGTCAATGGCCTTGTATTTTCGATAAAAGGAACCGTTATAGATGGCGACCTTTTAAAAGTTTCTTTTAGAGTTCCTTTAACTGGGGAAAAAAAAATAATCGATTGCCAGGCAGTAAGGATTACTGAAACTAAACAGGGAACCATTCCTGAATTGGAAATAGCAGCAATGGCAGTCAATAAAGATGCAGTAAAACACTATAAAGATATGCTAAGAAAAAGAGGTCAATAGTTTTTTACTTTAATGAAATTGTCGTGCAGGTAAACATACAATGTGACCTTCCCATTTATCTGGATGATAACAATGATGATATATTGGGGCTAATCAGCCTTGAATCATAAATCTTAAATACATAGCATGATAAAACTATTCAACAAAATATTCGGGTATTTTTCAGTCGATCTAGCAATGGATCTAGGTACTGCCAACACTTTGGCATACATAACCGAAAAAGGAATCGTGCTTGATGAACCTTCCGTCGTAGCTATAAATGTTGACGACCACACCGTTGAATCCGTTGGATTAGAGGCAAAAAAAATGTTTGGCAGAACTCATGCGAGGGTCGACACTATACGCCCTATGAAAGATGGAGTAATTGCCGATTTCGACGTGACCAATAAAATGATTCAATATTTTATAAAAAAGCTATTGAATAAATACCGATTCTTTAAACCAAGAATGGTAGTCGGAGTACCTACATGCATCACCCAAGTAGAAAAGAAGGCCGTCATTGATGCGTCTACCATGGCAGGAATCAGGGAAGTTCACCTAATAGAGGAACCCATGGCCGCTGCGATTGGCGTAGGCATTCCAGTACATCGTCCGGAAGGCAACATGGTCATCGATATTGGCGGGGGTACGACCGATGTAGCTGTAATATCCCTTTCCGCGATCGCTCACGGAGAATCGGTTCGAGTTGCCGGAGATGAAATCGATGAATCGATTGTTCGTTATATGCGTCTCCAACATCATCTCAGCATTGGGGTTTTTGAAGGTGAACGTGTTAAAAAGGAAATTGGAAGTGCGTGCCCTCAAAAGAAAAAGCTCACCACTGAAATAAAAGGACTCAATATAAAAACAGGCGTTCCAATGGCTATTACAATTGGTGACGATGAAATCCGCGAAGCCTTAAAAGAGCCTTTGACCACTATTGTGACATCTATCATGCATGCTTTGGAACAAATCCCACCTGAACTTTCTGCGGATATCCATTCCAATGGAATTTATCTTACTGGAGGTGGAGCACTCATCCGCGGACTCGATAAAATGATCGAAGAAAAGACCACTTTAAAAGTTTTTATTCCTGATGATCCCCTCCTCAGCATTGTGAAGGGTGCCGGTGCCGTCCTCGATGATTTTGATAATTTGAAAAAAGTTTGTATCCATTAAAATCATTGCGGTACAATTCCCAAACCATTCAATAAAATTTGCTCTTATGAATTCTCCAGAGAATCTGACCTGTATCGAGTGTGGAAGAAAAATAAAATGCCTTCCCACAATCTTAGATTATAAAGGAGAGGAAGTTTTCGTTTTCGATCCGGTGGTCTGCAAACTATGTCTTGAAAAGTTATGTGAAAACTATTCTACTGAATGTGCTAATTGTGGCGGAACTATTCCTCCTTATTCCAATGTAGGTATTTTAAAAGCAGAAAATGGAGGCAATAAGTTCATTCATATGACCACCCAATGTAACACCGCTGGAAATGCTTTTTATGGTTATTGGGGTAAAGGATCCATTCGCGAATTCATACAAATTGAAGCCTGCTCGTAATTAGGTGAATATATAAATTATATTGCGTAAATAGGGTCGATTTAGATATGATCCTCCCATCACCAATCAATGAAAAACACGAACATGCTGAAAGTTCATTTTGAAAAGGAAAACAGGACCATTGAAGTAGGAGAAGGAGAAAATCTCCGCGAAGCTGCAATTCGGAATAAATTCAGTATTTATCCTCACGTCAAGAAAATCCTAAACTGTAGAGGTAGAGGTTTATGTACAGCTTGCACGGTTCAGGTGTTGGCGGGCAAAATCGAAGCCAGAAATGAGACCGAAAGTGATAAATTAAGCAAGAAACCCGATGATTTTCGTATGGCTTGCCAGTTTTCTGTTACGGACAATCTGGTCATCCGTACAAACCCCTGATTCCTACCGCTAAATTTTTCAAAACTATTTGACAACGAATCCCGAACACCCCAAAATACTTTATGTCTCCACTTGAGAAAAAACAGTTGGATGAAATCCACCAGCACGCAGTGGAGGAGTATCCGTTTGAATGTTGCGGAATCGTGGTAGGACACCCAAATCATAATAAAGAAAACGTAGTTTACCGATGTGAAAACATTCAAAATAAGCTGCACGAAAAAGATCCTGAAAACTTTACCAGGGATGCCCGTACGGCTTATAATATTAGCGCATTAGAGTTACAGAAGCTTTTAAACAAGGCAAGCTCAGAGGGCTGGGTTTTTAAAGTTTTGTACCATTCCCACCCCGAGCACGATGCCTATTTTTCGGAAGAAGACACCAGAATGGCCCTGTTTGATGGAGAGTCCCCCATCTATCCGGGTACCCAATACTTGGTCGTCTCCGTATACAGTAGAAAAATTCGGGAGCAAGCCTTGTTTGGATGGAACCCGAAAACAAAAACTTTCGAACGAAACCCTGTATAATAAGGGAATTCGTAAAATTTGGAGATATTTTTATGTCGCTGATGATCAACGAAGATTGTGTCAATTGCGGTGTTTGTGAGCCCGAATGTCCCAATGAAGCAATTTCAGAAGGTGATGATATTTTCGTTATCGATTGGGAGCATTGCACCGAATGTGTGGGTTGGTACGAAGAAGCACAATGCGTGGAAGTTTGTCCGGTAGACTGTATTCCTAAAGATCCTGAACACGAAGAAACTAAGGAAGAGCTGCTAGAAAAAAAGGAAAAGCTAGTGGACGGGGGTTAAACAAGAGCAAAGACTGAAGGAAAAGTTATTAAATGGAATCGATGAAAGAAGAAGTTGAAGAAGTGCTCGAAACCCTTAGGCCGATGCTAATGCAGGATGGGGGCAATGTTGAGCTGGTCGATATTGATGATGGCGTTGTTAAATTACGCTTAGTAGGCTCCTGCAGTTCCTGTTCCAGTTCCACCATGACTTTAAAAATGGGGATCGAAAAAGCCCTAAAAAAAGCCATCCCCATGGTACGTTGTATAGAGGCTGTAGAATAATTCAGCTTAATACACACCCTTTTATCCATTACCCCGCTGAGCGTTGACCATATAAACAATCTGTGAAGATCCTGATCCAACATAAATTTCTCAAACTCTTCAATATTTTAGTTCTCTCAATCCTATTTTCCGTTTCTGCTGCAGCGCAAGTTAAAGAAGGAGATAATGCTCCTAACTTCACCTTAAAAAACTTGGATGGAAAAGAAATTAGCTTAAACCAATTTCGCGGCAAGCATATACTTGTGAATTTCTGGGCTACATGGTGCGGACCTTGCAAAATAGAAATGCCTTCTTTGGAAGCTTTATATGAAAGATTTAAAGATAGAAACTTTGTATTGCTTGCAATCTCCAATGATATGTTTGGCGCAAACATCGTCAAACCATTTGTCAAAGCCCATAACATTAATTTTCCGGTTCTTCTCGACCAACGGTTAAAAGTCAGTAATGCATTTGGCGTGGTCAGTCTTCCCACTACATTTATGATCGATCCTCAAGGAAAAATTATTGGCACTCTGTTTGGTGCAGAAGACTGGGCAACACCTAGTAATATCCTTTATTTTGAAAACCTCCTAAAATAAAAGAAAAACCATTGCCGTTCGATAATCTGAAATATTTTCTACTCATATTCACTATCTTCTCTTTTCCATTAAATAGCTGGGGTGAGCCTATGCCAGATTATTCTTTGGAGGGAGAAATGATCCATATACCGTCTGGTCATTTTATTTTTGGTACCGATAAAAAAGATGATACCGCCCAAGCACTCTCCATGGGCATTCCTAAACCATGGTATGCAGATGAAAGTCCCCAAAAAAAAATTTTTTTAAAAGGATTTTATATTGATACTTTTGAAGTTACCAACGAACGCTATAAAAAATACGTAGACGATTTAGGAGCCGTCCCCCCTGGTAACTGGAAAGATAATAATTTTCCTAAAGGAAAAAATAATGACCCCGTGATATGGGTAAACTGGTTTAATGCCACAAACTTTTGCCAATGGGCTCAAAAAAAACTGCCTACCGAAAAACAATGGGAACGAGCAGCAAAAGGCACAGAGGGTAACGAATATCCCTGGGGCAACAAATTTCAATACGGTATTGCAAATCTTTCAAAAAATGCAGGAAGCAAAAACAAGCCTGTTGCAGTAGGGAGTTATCCAAAATCCATCAGCAAAGAAGGGGCACATGACCTAATAGGCAATGTTTGGGAGTGGGTGGAAGATGACTACCAACCTTATAAAGACAGCAAATTTAAAAATGATTATTACGATTCGGGCTATAAAGTAATCCGCGGTCACTCTGCAAGTGACATTGGTCATTTTCCCCAGACTCTCTATAAAAATGCCATTAAAATGTTTGCCCGCAGCGGATACCGTCAATTTGCAAACCCTGATGAACCTGGACCAGATATAGGATTTCGCTGTGCCAGTGAAAACAAACCTGTATCCATTAAACTAGGTCTGTCTTTACCAAATCCGTCCACAATGGTTAACGCTTCTGAAAAAAGCGAAACAATTCAAAAACCTTTGAGTTCTAAATTTAAAGAGGAAGCCTCGTTTAATCCCTTCGCACCTAAGCCTAACCTTCCCGATTCGGGAATTCTCATCTTAACACTATTGGCATTTGTTGCTGGTATTTTTAGCTTTTTATCACCTTGCACTTTACCTATTCTTCCTGCCTATTTTGCAGTGACCGCACAAACCGACCGGGCACGTATGGGTATGATGTCGCTCGCATTCTTTTTTGGGCTTGCCAGTTTGTTCGTAGCAATGGGAGCATCCGCTAGCGCACTTGGACAATTATTACGTGACTATATGTTTCAAATTTCCCAAATTGGCGGCGTAATTGTTGTTATTTTTGGTATTATGACTTTATTTGGAAAAGGATTTTCGGGAGCTAGCTTTCGGGGAAAACCTGCTTCCACATTTATTGGATTCTTTCTATTTGGAGCTACCTTCGCCCTCGGCTGGACTCCCTGCGTAGGCCCCATCCTCTCAAGCATCCTCATGTTAGCGGCTTCAGAAAAAACAGTTCTCCAGGGAATGAACCTCTTATTCTTTTATGCAGTTGGACTCGGCCTACCTCTGATAATTGTAGCAACACTATGCGGGAACCTTCCTAAAGATGGCATGTTCTGGACTCTATTACGTGGAAAAGGCTGGTACCTTCCTATAGCAAATAAAACTATTTTTCTTCACACCACCAACCTCTTTAGCGGGATTTTATTAATAGCATTAGGAATCGTTCTTGCTACTGGCTATATGACTTATATCAATAGCCTCATTCCCATTGAAGTTCAACTTTGGTTTAGTAAATTTGAAGAAGCCGTTCTCCACTTTTTCACCAACCATAACTAGAGGCTATAAAAAACTTTTAGTAAATGCATAAACACCCCTCTCAAAACCATAAACTTGCCATGCTGGCATTGTAATGACCGATTGAATTTTGCTACAATGCAGCAAGTTAATTTATTCGAGAAGATTATGAAATTAATCACTCATATTTTATTAGTCTCTTTTCTGTTTCTTCCTGCTTGTTCGGGTGTCGGTTCGGTAACTAAAAAACGTTATCAGAATGCTGAAAATACCATAGTAATAATTGATATGACTCGTCGAAATTTTGATTTGCAAGACGCCGGTTCGCTGTTGCAAGGGGCCATAGAGAATGCAATGTTAGACACAAGCTATGCTCTTTCAGGGGAAAATGCCCGCTATCGTCTTAAATATAAAGTTCTTGAGTACGATGAGGGTAATCGTGTAGCTCGCATCGCAACTATGGGACTTTCTGATTTTGGTAAATCCAAATTAAGAGTCAAAGCTGCACTTTTTGATGGCCGTACAATGGTCGGCGCCTGGGAAGTTAATTCATGGGTTAAAGGTGGTCCTACGGGCGGCACTGATGAGAAATTGTTTGAACGCGCAGCAAAAGAGATTACCAGTCACCTTAGAGGTGATTTCTAATCCACATCTTTATTCCACATCCTTCGCGCAACGAAATCCAATAAAGTTTAGTTTAGAGTCAGGTTTCATCCAGTTCCTAAAATAACTGGGTGAAAATTTTATCGTGATATGCGTCTGTAGCAATCCCCCACGTATTACTTTAAATAACTCGCTTTCGTTTTCAGGTTGTCCCGGATAAGTGTAAACCTCATCTATCCATTCCCATACATTATGTCCCATCCCGTAAACACCGTAAGGACTGATCCATTCCTTGCGCTTATCCACAGGCTCCGACATAAAACCTGAAAAACCGTTATTAGGGTGATCAACATAAAGTTTCCATGGCCACTTTCTGCCATCAGTGCCCCTTGCTGCTTTCTCCCATTCGATTTCAGTTGGCAAACGTTTATCTAGTGCCTTGCAATAATCTAAAGCCTCGAAATATGATAAATGCGTAACAGGATAAAGAGCAGACTTGGGAGAAAAAGTATGGTTTGGTTGAACTTTTTTGTATTTTGCGTGACTTACCTCATAACGATCTATGAAGTAGGCAGCTGATGAAACTAATTTACCCAGGTGGGTGCGAGGCTCTTCTTCATGCCCCATAATAAAATCCCCCGCAGGAATATAAATCATCTGTTCAGGAACCAGAATCTCGGCTGGAACCTCTACTTTAATTTGTACTACTTCATAGGAATCGCAGGACAATAGCAAAAAAAAGAAGAAGAAAGTAAAAGGCTTCACAATAGTTACATGCTTAATAGGATTTGTTTTAATCCCACAAGCGACACTAGCAAGTTTTAAGCTAGCGGACGTTTGTCAAAAAAATGAAAAACTTCACCACCATTGATGGGAAGCGGTTTTTTGTCAAAATCAAGAGGATGATCAATACCCGGTTGAATGGTTCCATCTACAGAATAGGGACCACTGTTTGACCAATAATTTCTTTTACGAATGTCAAGAAACTTAATGCTGGTAATATACTTGATATTTTTATAACCATACTTAAAGGGTGCTATCAATCGAAGTGGGTAACCGTGATCCCTGCTCAAAGGCTGCCCATCCATGCGCAGAACAAATAAGACTCGTGGACGCAACAACTCCTCCAGTGTAAAGCTTTCATAATAGGAATCGGCAGACTGGATATAAACAAACTTAGCAGTTGCATCAGGTTGAAGCTTTTCAACTAATTCCGAAAAATGAAAACCTTCCCATTTTGCTTTTGCCGACCAACACTCCACGCATTTGAGTCTAGACACTTGAGAAACCATTTTCATTCCAAACAAATCCTCATAGCTCATGGCGACAGGATTTTTTACCATGCCGCCAATGGAAAGCCCCCAGTTTCCCATGTCTACACCCATAAACGGATTTGCACTGCGAATATGAAAACCGGGGATATCCCGGTTTTGTATGTATTTTTTTGGAATATTTTTATCGTTACGAAAGTCGTCTTTGGCAGAAGCAACATTGGGGAGGATAGAAGAAATACCTGCAAAGGAAATCAATTTAAAAAAATCACGGCGAACAAATTTAAAA
>CAYYIR010000055.1:0-10913 GCA_964471995.1 uncultured Nitrospina sp.
AACCTCAACGATTATTACGACATCAATCTTAAAGAAGATCGCCTTAAAATTCTTAGAGAATCTAAATTCTTTACGTTCTACAAAAAAAATCTAGAGGACAAAGTAGCAGTCGACCAAATATTTCAAAAACATATTCCTCATCGAGTCATTCATCTTGCAGCTCAGGCAGGTGTCCGCTATTCTATCGACCATCCAGACATTTATATACAAAGGAATATAATTGGAACCTTCAATATATTAGAGGCCTGCCGCCATAATGACATTGAACATCTTATCTACGCATCCAGCAGTTCGGTTTATGGCCTTAACACTAGCTATCCATTTTCCGTTCAAGACAACGTCAGCCATCCAGTCTCACTTTATGGTGCCACCAAAGTATCTAATGAATTGATGAGCCATTCTTATTCGCATCTTTATGGGATACCAACAACAGGAGTCAGGTTTTTTACTGTCTATGGGCCCTGGGGCAGACCCGATATGGCTTATTTTTTATTTACTAAAGCTATTTTAGCTTCAAAACCCATCGACGTTTATAATCAAGGAAACATGGAACGTGACTTTACTTATATCGATGATATTGTGGAAGGAATGTATCGAATCGTTCAGAAGGTTCCTCAACCCGATCCCAACTGGTCAGGAGACAATCCAAACCCAGCTTCTTCTTCAGCACCGCACAGACTTTACAATATTGGCTCCAACTCACCCATCAAATTGATGGACTATATACAAGAAATTGAGACAAACCTCGGGATAAAAGCAAAGTTAAACATGATGCCAATGCAAGATGGAGATGTAAAAAAATCACACGCTGATGTTTCAGATTTGATAAGAGATTTCGACTATGCACCTAAATGGACAATAAAGAAGGGAGTAAAAAGTTTTATCCGTTGGTATTTGGACTATTATAAAATTTTTTGATAAACAGAAACTCCAAGCACAAAATTCAGAAATAAATCTTTTTTAATTTCTGATCTCTTTTGTTTCTTAATTGAGAAATAATTTCCGGTTGTGCCAAAAGCATTCTTTTAATCTCATCAAGGGTCATACGGGTCGTATTCTCTGAGTTATAGTCTTGGGTATTTAAAATATTCTTATCGCCCTCGCATAGGTACTTATTGTAGTTTAAATCCCGACCATCGATGCTGACCCTTAAATAATCATCTAAGTCTTCGGACCGCAGCAACTCTCCTCTTGATGCAAGTGTTTCATACATTTTTTCACCATGCCGCATGCCTATCGTTTTTATTTCTGATTTGGATCGAAAAATATTTTTTAATACTAGAGCTAAATCTCCCATTGAACAAGAGGGGGCTTTGCGAACAAAAATATCCCCTTGACGAGCATTTTCCAGTGCAAATGCTACAAGATCTATAGCTTCTTTCAAAGGAAGAAGAAACCGTGTCATGTTAGGCTCGGTTAGCGTAATAGTTTCGTTGTTTTTAATCTGTTTTAAAAAAAGAGGTATGACCGACCCGCGGGAAAAGAGCACATTGCCATAGCGTACAATGGTTAGTATGGAATCTCCTTCAGAAAGATTTCGTGCAGAAGACTCAACCACCTTTTCCATCAAAGCTTTGGTAATTCCCAAAGTGTTAATGGGAAATACTGCTTTATCAGTGCTAAGGCAAACTACCTTTGAAACCCTATTAGCGATTGCAGCATCTATGACATTACGGCTTCCATGAACATTTGTTTGTATAGCCTGCATTGGAAAAAATTCGCAACTCGGAACTTGTTTTAATGCTGCAGCGTGAAAAACATAATCGACTCCGGACATGGCATCATCAACATTGCTTCGATCCCTGATATCTCCAATATAAAATTTAATTTTGGTATTTTGCAATTTTTGCCGCATTTCATCTTGTTTTAGCTCGTCCCGACTGAAAACTCTAATTTCCTTAAAGTTTTTATCAAGAAGATAATTAACAAAATATCCTCCAAATGATCCCGTACCGCCCGTAATCAAAATGGTCTTTCCCTCAAATTTCGACATGCAACTGCTCCCAAAAAGACTATTTTTCAATATTTAACAGATTTCAAACTGAATTATTTTACTCATACGTATTAAAAAACTTTATCTATCAAAAATTTAGCGGGTTTTTAATGCAAAAACATGAGCTTATCGCCTTTTTAAAAATATCCAAAAGGCGTCCTAACATATTGTTTTTAAATATTGTTACTGTTTTTTATATAATATATACTCAATCGAAGTAGAGCAAAACTACAAACAGGGGGTACTTTTGGAATCTAAAATCAACCTCGCTCTGGTAGGAGCAGGATATTGGGGCAAAAATCTGGCCAGGGTTTTTCATGAAATCGGTGTCCTAAAGTACATTTGCGATTCCTCAGAAGAAACCTTAAAAATTGAATCAAAAAAGTATCCTGAAATTAAAACTACGGTTTCATTTTCAGAACTAATAGCCTCCCCAGAAATTAATGCTGTTGCAATTGCTGCCCCTGCTGAAAAGCATTATTCTCTCGTCAAAGAAGCCCTTCTTGCAAAAAAACACGTTTTTGTCGAAAAACCTTTAGCTATTAAAGTTGAAGAAGGCGAAGAATTAGTTAAATTGGCAAAAATGCAGAATCAAGTTTTGTTCGTAGGTCATATTCTTCATTATCATGTTGCAATTCAAACTATAAAAACCATGATTAAAAAAGGCGAACTTGGGAAACTTCAATATATATATTCCAATCGCCTCAACTTGGGCAAAATCCGTAAAGAGGAAAATATATTATGGTCTTTTGCTCCTCATGATATTTCTGTAATTTTATCTCTCATTGGGGAAGAACCTATTGAAGTAAATTCCAGTGGCTCTAATATTCTGCAATCCGAGGTTGCCGATACAACTGTAACAAAATTAAAATTCCCATCTGGAGTTCAAGCACATATATTTGTTTCCTGGCTTCATCCTTTTAAAGAGCAAAAGTTGGTGGTAGTTGGTGAGGGTGGAATGGTCGTGTTTGATGATATCGCTCCCATCGATCAAAAACTTGTACTATATTCACATCGGATATCATGGGAAAATGGAGCTCCTTCATCAGAAAAGAAAGAAGGAACCCCGATCAATTTAACCAAACATTGGAAGGAGCCCTTAAAGGAGGAAGGACGCGCGTTTATTGATTCGATTCATGGCAAACCCACATTAACAGATGGGGAAGAGGGGTTAAAGGTTTTGAAGGTATTGCGACGTGCACAAATAAGCATGGATAATAAAACCAATTTTACAAAAAACAAACCGTATTTCATTCATGATACAAGTATGGTCGACGAAGATTGCCAAATTGGAGCGGACAGCAAAATATGGCATTTTTCACATATTTTAAAAAACTCTATCTTGGGTGAAAAAGTTAATATTGGGCAAAACGTAGTGATTGGACCTAATGTGATTATAGGTAATAATGTAAAAATTCAGAACAATGTCTCCGTGTATGAGGGGGTAACGCTGGAAGATAATGTTTTTTGTGGGCCCTCCTGCGTTTTCACTAATGTCGTCAATCCCAGAAGTTCTATTCCTAGAAAAAAGGAAATTTTGCCAACCTTAGTACGTGAAAATGTGACTATTGGAGCCAACGCAACCATACTTTGTGGAATAACGATTGGCCGGTTTGCTTTCATAGGAGCCGGGGCTGTTGTAACTAAAGATGTTCCCGATCATGCACTAATTTATGGAAACCCAGCTAGCCAACATGGATGGATATGTGAATGCGGTTGCAAAGTCGACTCCAACTACCATTGCTCTGCATGTAAAAAACAACTAAATCTTTCTTAAACCTTAACAGATTCGATTAAGTATTTAAAAGTGGGTTGAATCTATCCCCTACAAAACAATTTTCTGCAGTAAAGAATGCTTATAACCTTTTTTTATCTAAGGGTTAAATAATATTTTCCCGATAAAAAATAATAGGCAAAATTTTTAAGATCAACGAACAAGTACCTACAAATTGGAATTACCAAAGTCTTTTTCCCCTATGACAAAAATTGCCATTATTTCAGAGCGCGATAATATTTGGGCTTTACCAGTATGGCAAAAAACCATTCCCATTTTGCAAAAAAACGGAATAGAAATTGTGGGAATGTGGATATGCCCTGCCAAACTGGGTAGATTCAGCGGAATCAATATTCCAAAATGGTATTTCACCACCTTTGGTACACTCGATTTTATTCGACTTAGTCTTTTCTCACTGTTTTCACAACTTCGCCGTCAGCTAAGAAAATACACGAGAAATGGTATTAGTAATTTCGCGTCTTTGGCAAAACATTATGGAATTGATTACTATGAGTGTGAAGATCCTAATGACCCAAAGATGGTAACAATGCTGAAATATACACAGGTTGAAATTTTAATCACTTGGGTGGGTTATATTTTAAAAAAACAGATTTTAGAGATACCGCGAACTGGAAGCATTAATAAACACGCGTCTATTCTTCCATCTCACCAAGGTTTATTTCCATACCTATGGGCTTATATAGATGCTGCCCCTCAAGGAGTTTCCTTCCATGTAATGACTGAAAATATTGATGAAGGAAAAATATTAGTACAGCAAGATGTTCCCAAAGCCATAGTTGAATCTAGCATGGTTAAATTTTATTTATATGTGTATCAAAGCTATTCTCAAATGCTATTGGAAGCGATCAGAAATCTGATTTCAGGAAATTTTATCATTCCACAAGAAACTTCTGTAAGCACATTCGGCCTACCAAACTATGAGGATATAAATAACTTCCGTAGAGCGGGCGGAAATGTCATCCGATGGCAAGATATTTTTAAGGCTCTTTAATGACCCAAGTACCTATAGCTATTAATATTAATTTTGATTCTTTGAATCAGGCCTATGGTTTTCCGGAAGGTTTTCGCGATCCTTCTTTTTTTGAAGGTATGGATCGGTTTCTCGAGATCGCGAACCATTATCAAGCCCCACTTTCCATTTTCGTTATTGGAAGAGATCTTCAAAACCCGGAAATTTATGCTCGGGTAAGGGATTGGTCAAATGCAGGTCATGAAATAGGAAATCATAGCTGGTCTCATCCTGTAAATCTCGGTCGCTTAGCCCCAGAAAAGATTCATGATGAAGTTTTTCGAACACACGAACTAATAACAAATTGCACAGGCAAAGAACCTACCGGTTTTATTGCACCTGCATGGTCCACCTCTAAAAATTTGGTTAATACTTTAATTGATTTGGGTTATTTGTATGATACATCGCTATTCCCTTCTATGATTTTATACCCGGCAATTATCATGAATGCACTCCACTTTTTAAGACAACCCGCTGAGGTGCAAAATATACTTAGTCGTGCCGACTGGCTAGGACCCATCTTTCGTCCAACTCGGCCTTTTTTAGCGGGAAGAGAATTCCAAGTCTTGGAGTCTGAGGAAAAAGAAAAGGGGATCTTAATTTTACCTCTACCGACAATTAACCGCATAATGCCATGCATTTGGCACTCCGTTGGATTTTTGTTGGGTTGGAAACTAATTCAAAAACAATTAGAAAAACTTTTAAGCGATCATAGAGGTTTTTATTATCTACTCCATCCGGCCGATTTTCTGGGTCCAGAAGATGAAGATAATAGATATCAGCATGCACTCTATAGGATGAGAGAACCTTTGCAAAAAAAAATAAATTATCTTGACGCTATCATGGACCAACTTTCAAAACATAACCGGCCTATAGTTACGATGCACGAGCTTGCCTGCTATTACCATGAAAAGACAGGAATTCATCAAAAGGAATTTTGCAACCAATAATGAAGTCGCTTAAAATTTTTATAAATCCTAAGGCAGAATCTGCAATAGAAACAATTGAAGCCAAACATGCTATTAGAACATTGGCTAATATTGCAGGTCTTCCCACACAATTTTTTTCTAATTCTAAGGAAGGACCTTTTGATTTAGCTTATTCAAATAACCCAAGCGAGGTACCTTGCCGAGTTTTTATTCCTATTTCAGCAAACAAAAAAAATTATTACTTAAACCCAGCAAAATTGATAGAAGGAAGGGTTGAAAATGATATTGTTTTAACCACCTATATCTTAATAAGCGGCCTTCATGAATTAGGCACAAAAAGAGATGCCCATAACCATCATCATATAGAAACTTCGGTTCTATACCAGAAAAAGATATTACATATTCCCTTAATAAATCAATATGCCAGCCTATTGCGCAAAACTTTTGCTTCATATAATCCATTACCCATTTGGCCTAAAGGCAAAACTTGGGCTGCAGCTATAACCCACGATGTGGACTATCCTCAAATGATTCGCTGGATTGAAATTCTTCGGTATCTAGTTACCCATAAAGGCCCAAGAAAATTATCTGTTATCACGGACATCGTCGCAGGAAAAAATAATTTTTGGAAATTTCAAGACTGGATTAATCTCGAAATCAAAAATGAAGTTCGTTCAGCTTTCTATTTTTGCGGGAGAAAAGGAAGCCTTCTAGAATACCTAATAGGAATACCAGATCCTTTCTATGATGTATGCTCAGAAAAATTTAGAACTGTGATCAATCAGTTAAAAGAAAATGGGTTTGAGGTGGGCCTTCATGCAAGCTACAATTCTTTCAAATCATTAGCTGCCTTGAAAACAGAAATTAAAGCCGTAGAAAATTCTCTCGGAGAGACTTTAAAAGGAAATCGCCATCATTATTGGCATTTAAATCAAGATAGCCCAGCAGAAACATCTGAAATACATAGTAAGGCAGGGTTGCTCTATGACAGTTCTATTTGCTATGAACAAAGAGCGGGGTTTAGATATGGGATTGCCGCACCTTTCCGTTTATTCCATAAAAATAAAAAGCAAATATCAAATTGCTTACAACTTCCCACTGCCTTTATGGACGATCATATGTATCGTCATTTAAAATATAGCCAGTTTAGTTCGCCGCACGTTGAAATCAATACATTGATTGATCAAACCAAAATTTATTCTGGTCTTTTTATTGTTGACTACCATGTTCGTAGACTTAACGAAACGTTTTTCCCGGGCTGGGGAAAGTTATTCCAATTTATACTAGAAGTTATTGTCAATGACCCAGAATGCTATTGTGATACACCTTCAGCAATAGCTGAGTATTGGATTTCTCGCGAGAAGAAAATCCGAGATGCTTCCTTATAATGAATATTACCGTATTAACCAACAAAGACAGTCTCTACGGAAAAAAAATCATTCTTGATCTTGTTGAGTCAGGGCTTGCAATGTCTATAGTAGTAATCAATCAATCTCTACCTTTTAAACTCAAACTCTTCAGGTCAGTAGCAAAGAAAGTTGGCTGGGTTGACACCTTTAGGCTTGCATTGAAACAAATCAGAGATAATAAAAACGAATATAAGAAAATTTCCAAAGAAAAACCCAAGCTCTTAAAAGACTATTCCCAGTTTTGCAAAAATATTGCATTTTCAAATGGAACCAATTCATTAGAGACTGAGTATGCTTTGCAAAAATTTAAAACCGACCTATTAATATTAGGACAAGCAGGCATTGTAAAACAAAATATTTTACAAATTCCAAAAATAGGAACATTAAACGGACATCCAGGAATTTTACCTTTTTATAGGGGAGTAGATTGCCCTCATTGGGCAATATTAAATGGAGAGTTTGATAAAATTGGGGCAAGTGTCCATTGGGTAGATCAAGGAGTTGATACAGGAAAAATTATTGCTACTGAAAATTTTTCAGTAAAAGGGGTAAAGGATGTCTCCATACTTGAAGGAAAAATTTATACGCTTTGCAGTCAAATGTTAGCCAAAATAGCATTGGATTTTGAAAAAGGGAATTATCCAAAAGGAACCCTTCAATTCCTAAAGGATGGAAAGCAATATTATAAAATGCCTTTCGAAAAATTAAATGCATTAAAAGCTATACTCGAACCGCTATAGGTAGATGGATTTAAAAAAGAATACTAGTAGGTAAAAGCAATTAATAATGACTGAAAAACACACCTCAGAAGTCCACCACGAAAAAGAAAATAGACGCGATATTATTTTAATTATTGCTTGGGCTATTATTTTGACTTTATGCGCATTCAGTTTAAAAAAATACTATCTGAATGGGCAACCGCCTTTATGGGATAACTTAGATTATCAGAAAAGAGCTCTCCATATTTTAACAAATTGGCTTGATGGGGATTCAGAAAACGCCCTGAAAAGTCTTTATACGTCAAGGTTTCCAGCCTATCTTTTTGCTATTGCGAGCAGCTTTCTACTATTCGGTTTCAATCCATTCTCGCCCTATCTTGTTTCAGCTTTTTTTGGGGGAGGATGTATTGTTATAGTTTTTCTACTTTCAAAAGAGCTTGGTGTCACGAGAAGAATGGCTTTGGGGGGCGCAATAGCTTTCTCTCTTCTACCTAATTTTATCTACCAGAATTTTTTACAAACCCGGAATGACTTTCCTTTAGCATTTTTTATTGGTTTATGCTGGATCTATTTTTTAAGAAGCATAAAAAATGAAAACAAGAAATACGCATTTTTAGCTGGTATTTTTGCCGGCATTGGAACATTGTTCAAAGCAAGCGCACCAGGATATGTGATTTGGGGAATCTTAGTTTTCTTACTTCTTCCAGAAAAATACAATGTACTGGCTATCAAATCCCGTTTCAGATTAGTGGCTGCATTCAGTATCGGAGCTTTTTTTTCCTGCGGATGGCATTTTCTGCCCAACTTTGGAAATGTATTAGAATATTATAAGGCTTGGGGAAAAGGCGCATCTACCTGGCAAGCAATTCAATATAATATGCAGTTGGACTGGACAGACTACCTATTTTATCCAAAAAACTTAATTCAAGTTCAACTGGGAGAAAAAGTAGCTATTGGATTAGCAGTCTTAATGGCAGCTTTGTGGGTCAAAAAATATTTATTCAAAAAACCTGAAAAAATATCAGAGAACAATTCTAAAGAAACAAAACTTTTATTTCTGATATTTTTTGGAAGCCTGCTTTCTATAATTTTTGTTTCTTTTAGGAGAGTTTTTGCAAGCATAGGAGACATCCCAGTTTTGCCAATTTTCGTGGCTGGGTTTATTGCTTATGTGAGTAAACTTTCTTTTAAAGTTCATACCTCAAGTTTATGGCCGCTGGCCCTCCTCCCTTTCATATTAATGACATCACTTTCTAATCTCGATATCGTGGAAAGGCAGTTTTCTGGCAAAGATATAAACGCTCTCTCGTATGAGACTATGAACATCCGTAAAGAGTTCGGATTAGGGAATACACCTATGATACAAGTCTTCTCGCATCCAATTTATAACGTTTACTCACTCGCGTGGTTGTGGCTGATAAATCCAGAAACAGATAGAAATTCGATCCACCAAACTACAAAAAATAGATATCAACTGATGTTTCCAGAAGACGGTGAAACTATTGCTTCCAAGCTTAAAAAATTTCCCCTTCTCATTATTTCTGATTTCCCAGGGACTACTATTCAAGGTGAAAAGTTCAATACATTAAATCGACTTCACTCCCAAATCAATTCGGCTATCTATAAACAAGGACAGTTTTTAAAAATTCGTTCACTGAACCTTGAAGATGGTAAATTTCCAATCCATTTCATGCTTAATAAAAATTTTTCAGTCCTGAGCGCAACCCACATTACTGAAGACAACTGGGTCAAATGGGGAGGAGAAGCGGATTACTTCTCTTTAAAACAAACAAAACTTATCTGGCGTGCAGTTCCAATACGTAAAATCGACTCTTTTAAACTAGTTGATAAAAATAATGAAGCTTCATTTATAAAAATGAAACTCAATAAAACTCTACCAAACGGAAAATACGAATATAAAAGTGAAACGGTCCCGCCCACTGATAAGCTAGTTACATTCATTGTTATGCCTGAATCTTCAAATCTTTTATTACCCGCCTCAAAGATGGATAAGCGAATGCTTGCCTTTAATGAGGTTGAAACAGAGGTAATAAAATATGACTGACCACACAAACCAAGAGACATCTTTTCCTTTAAAATTTTTGGTAATGCCTATTCTTACCGGAACCATAATTTCATTAATCAACATTCAATGGATGCAACTCTTTCATTTGCTCAACGCTCCTCAAGCAGATTCTCTCGTTTATATGACCGAGTCTTTCAAGGACTATTGGTCCATAAGAAGTGGTGACATATCCGGACTATTTAAAAAATATTTTTTGGATGGGAACCAACAAACCTCACCTCTTTTATGGTGGCTTGCTGCGCTGGCGTATTTTTTATTGGGACTGGATCCCCTCAACGCCTATTTGGTTATTGCACTTATTTATTTAATATGGATTGCTGGTGTCATGTACCTTGCATGGTGCATTTACCCTGACTCTAAATATTCCTTAGCTTGCGGTTTGATGGTAGCATTTCTTCCAAGTGTTGCATCTCATGCTTTACGAAGTTTCATGCTTGATTTCGTTGCCGCCGCCCCATTTATTTGGGCAACCGCATTTCTAGTTAAAAGTGATTTAGGATTCAAACGCCGGGAAGTGGTCATCTATTCGATTCTATCTGGCATCACGGTATTGTTTCGCACAACATTGATTCCCTATTTTATTTCCCACCTTTTTATCGTTCTATTTTTGGCAATATTACACAAAAGACATCCACATTATGGAAATATGTTGCTATCAGCATTGGTAATCACATTAGTATGTGGGGGCTTTATATTTCCAAATATGACCGGTATTTTTAATTATTACGGTTTCTGGGCTACCCAATCCCCAGCAACAGGAGTTCCACCCTCATTTTTTTACAACCTTGGTTTTTATTTAAATCTGATTGATTGGTTCCATTTAAAAAGTTTTGCCCTAAAAGCATTAATGACCATCTCTTTTATTGCTGTCGTTCGCTTAGTCTATATGTACAAAAGAAAAATTATAAAGCCCAAACAATTAAGAACTATTTTTAATGGTCTAATAATATTAATTCCACTGGCTTTAGTTCCA
>CAYYIR010000056.1:0-10912 GCA_964471995.1 uncultured Nitrospina sp.
AATATCAGTTCTAATAGTGTCCAAGGCTTTTGGTTTCCTTGTTCTGCTAGCTTAACTCCCTGGAACACGCATCTAGGTTCAGAAGAATATGAACCCAATGCCAGATGGTTTGAAGTTAACCCATTAGAGGCAATGAATCTTTATTTGGGAACACCTGGTAAAACGGTTAGGCAAGGAGGAGCCAATCCGTATGAATACGGTTTTATTACCGAAATTAAATTGGATTCAGTAGAAAAACCTGAGGTCAAAAAACGCTATGCAATGGGAAGAGCCAGTTTTGAATTGGGAGTTGTCATGCCCGATGAGCGCACCGTTTATTTAGCAGATGATGCTAGTGACGGTGTTCGCTTAATGTTTATTGCGGATAACCCAAGAGATTTAACATCAGGAACCCTTTACGCTGCAAAATGGAAACAAACTAGGGATTTTGATGGAGGACAGGCTGATCTAAAATGGATAAAATTGGGTCAATCAGATGAGAAAACAATAAAATCATATCTAGATAAAAAGCTAACATTTTCAGATATTTTTGAATTAAAACCTTTCAAATCAGAAGAAAAAAAAGAATACAAAATTTCTTCTCATAGACCTATTTATGTTTTTCAAGGTTACACACCGAATACTAAAATTTCAAATATAGATTTAAATAATTCTAACGTTGATAAAGATATAAAGGCGAATAAAGAATTAAATAGGAAGATCTATCGAAACACAAAGATAGAATATTTGAAAATTAAGCAGGGCATGAAGACAGCAGCAGCATTTTTAGAGACTCGCCGTTTCGCAGCTTTAAAAGGTGCTACAACCGAATTCACAAAAATGGAAGGACAAGCTATAAATAAAAAAGATAGAAAACTCTATACGGCAATCTCTAAGGCCTATAAAGGTATGATTAAAGGTAACAATGGGGCGCGTTTAAACAATGATATCAGGTTAAATGGACACCCAGATGATTTATTATGTGGTGTAATTTATGAAAGTGATTTAGAAATTGGTATTAAAGACACGGATGGCAACTTAATTTTGAGCGAGTGGGTAGCAACAAATATGAAAGCCCTAATCAAAGGGGAATCCTCAGGAGAGGATACCTGTAATGAAAACAAGATTGCAAATCCTGACAATCTGATATTTTCTGAAATTCTTAGGAGCTTATTTATTGCTGAAGATACCGGCACCCGGCATTCAAGGGATGTTCTTTGGGCATATTCAGTTGATAAAGGTAACCTTACACGCATTTTGGTTGCACCAAAACACTCAGAAGTTTCAGGGTTATTTATGACTGAAAACTTAAATGGCTATGCATATATTTTTACTAATATCCAAAAAAGTATTCATCCAAAAAACTTTTGGAAAGATATGAAGCCGGAGGACGCAAATCAATATGTTAATGATAAGGATTTAAGAGGAATAGTAGGTTATATCGGGGCAATACCACTTGGATTAAATTAAAGCCTTACTTAAACTTGGCCAAATTTAACCGGCTAAGTTGACAAATATCCTTTTCTCATCATTCAGAAAAATGACCTTGTCCATAAAAAATAAAAGTTATATATGAGTGAGAGGCGCTTTTCCGACAGCATAAACATTAAAGCCAATATCAAACAATTCCCTGTGGTTTAGATGGTTTCTACCATCAAAAATAAAAGCAGGTTTTTCCATTTTATCAAAAATTTTTTGATAATCGAGTTGGCTATATTCTGCCCAATCCGTTATCAAAGCTATGCCATGAACTCCTTCAGCGGCTTTATAAGGATCAATTATATATTCTACATTTTTATCAATACCCTGCAGGTCTTTTCGCGCATTTTCTAGGGCATGAGGGTCGGTGATTCGTAAGCAGGCTTTTTCCTCAAGCAAGCGTTTACAAATATAAATAGCCGGCGCATCACGCGTGTCACCCGTATCAGGTTTAAAAGCAAAGCCAAGCACTGCAAGCTTTTTATCCACCAAGGTATTAAACATGGCTTGGAGAATACGTTTGACATAGCGTTCCATCTGGTAATCATTGAGGGAAACCACCTGTTCCCAAAAAGAAGCTACTTCATTTAGCTGGTAATATTCAGATAAATAAACCAGGTTCAAAATGTCTTTACGAAAACAGGAACCTCCAAACCCAGGACCGGCATTCAAAAACTTTGCTCCAATACGAGAGTCTCTACCAACAGCATTGGAAACTTCCGTCACATCAGCCTCTGTTGCCTCACAAATCGCGGCAATTGAATTAATTGATGAAATTCTTTGTGCTAAAAAAGCATTGGAGACAAGCTTTGAAAGTTCACTACTCCAGAGATTGGTAGTAATCAGATTTTTTTTTGGAACCCAGTGGCTGTATAAATCGATAAGTTCTTGACGAGCTGCCAAACCGGTTGGTGTGTCTTTCGATCCAATTAAAACTCGGTCAGGAAACTCCATGTCTCTAATTCCAGTTCCTTCGGCCATGAATTCTGGATTAGATAGAATTTCAAACTGAATTTTATTATTTCCAGAATGCAAAATAGTATCGAGTGTTTCCGCCGCACGAACCGGCAAAGTACTTTTTTCCACTACAATTTTATTGGAACTAGAATTTTCCTTAATACGCCTTGCTGTCTGCTCAATAAACTGAAGATCAACCGCTTTTCCTGCTCCTTCACCAAAATTTTTGGTTGGTGTATTCACCGATACAAAAATTATATCCGCTTGATTAATGCAGGTATCTATATCTGTAGAGAAAAATAAATTTTTTCCACGAACTTTTAATACCCTTTCCTCCAACCCTGGTTCAAATATAGGAAGCCTGTCAGAGTTCCATGCCGCAATTCTTTCCTTAGAAATATCTACAATAGTAACTTTATACTCAGGGCATTTGTTGGCAATAACGGTCATAGTAGGCCCACCAACATAACCGGCCCCGATACATAATATATTTTTTTTGAAATTACTTTGAGTCATTTAAGACTTTTCGGCGAGATGTGAATTAACCTTGAAAGGAAAAAGGTCTGATCCAGATAGGACCAGACCCTTTGAAGCTTTGTTAAAATAAAATCAACCTTTTTTATACTTGTATTTCTTTTTCTTATGACTATAAGGCTTGGTGCCCTTTTTAAACTTAAGTTTACCGTCTTTGATTTCAAAATCTTCAATTATCAAAGGTGTTTTTTCTGTTTGACCCTGCTCTTTGGCACGATCATCAACTTTTTCAAGTTTCTGATCTGCGTTGTCTTCGCTCCAATAATCTGCAATTTTGTGGACTTTCTTTTTTCTCTCCTCAAAATTGAACTTATATTTATCATGTACCGTTGGTTTGAATGGAGTATTGGGATGTGTGTGACATCTCGTACACACATTAGCATAATCCCACCTTTGGCCATATTTTTCGGTATCTGCTTTTTTAAAATCTCCCTTAGAAGATTTCATGACGGCTCGGAACTGGGACCCACCTGCCACTGAATGGCACATTTCACAGCCCACTTGCTCTAAATTAGGCTCATCTGGGTCGATTTTGCTAGCAGTATCCTTGCCTTTTTTGCTTTTCGATCCTGCAGGTTTAAATCCACCTCTTTGTTTATAACCAGTAGTATGGCAGCGCAAACATAGTGGAGTAGTAGTATAATCCTTTTCCGGGTCCAACTTAACCCTTAATTTGGCCTCTTTCCTTGCCCCGGGTTTAAGAAGGTTAAAAGTTCCTCCATGTGGCGAATCTTTCCATGCTTGGTAATACGGATCATGGCAACTACCATTACATTTTACAGCACCCACAAATTTTGGTTTTCTACGGAGATCTTTGACAGCTTTAGCACGCTTCTTTTTCTTGACATCCCATCTGTCAAACATCGCATTTTCTTCATCAGTCAACTTTATTTTTTTCTTTTTCTTCTTTGCATCTACATCACCGCCTACTCCAAAGACCAGAACCAGAGCCACCATAAATAGACTCAGAAATTTCAGCATTTTTCCCATTACTAATTTTCCTTTTTTTCAAGGCCCCTCTTTAGAATTATGAGTGAGGCAAAATTAATGCAAAAAAGTACTTCTACTTTGACTTTCGGAAGGATAGTATAAATCCTTTACTTGGTCAATACCCAATTAAGTTAAGTAATTGAAAATCAAAGTATTTATTTAAGTGACTGTTCAGATTAAACATAAATTGAAAACTAATCTATCTGATTTTGATTTTGAACTCCCTTTAGAACTGATAGCTCAAAAACCTTTACCAAGGCGAGATCAGTCCCGTTTGCTGGTCGTTGATCGAAAAAAACAGACTCTTACACATGATGAGTTTGCCAATTTGAGTCAGCACCTTAAACCTTCAACACTTTTAGTTTTTAATAATACTCAAGTAGTCCCAACAAAAATTTTCGCGACTCTAAATCACAACAAAAAAAAAGTAGAAATAATTTTGGTCCGGCAAATTTCCTCAGGGGTTTGGGAAGTTTTGATGAAGGGAAAAATGAAGTCTGGGATGCAATTAGACTTTCAGGGAAGTTCTCTGGTTGCATACTTTATTAAAAGAAATGCAGAGTATGCGGTGATTGAGTTTTCATGTGCTCAAACTCTTAAAAACTATTTAAATAAATTTGGGCGTATGCCTTTGCCTCCCTATATTAAACGGAAACAAGAAGATTCCCCGGCAACCCTTGAGCAGGACAAAAAAAGGTACCAAACAGTTTACGCATCACAAAGCGGGGCTATAGCGGCACCAACAGCTGGACTACACTTTACCAAACCGATTTTGAAGAGCCTAAAAGAAAATAAATTTTCAATGGCCCATTTAACACTCCATGTTGGACCGGGAACTTTTAAGCCTATTCGAGTGCAAGATTTTTCTAAACATGAAATGGCAGCCGAGGCTTTTCGAATAACACCAAAAAACTGGGATTTAATTTTGGAAAATAAAAACAAAGGAAATCCAATATTAGCTGTAGGAACGACGACGACTAGGGTATTAGAAACTCAGCAATTTAAGAAACCCATCAAAACAACTAAATCAGGATGGGCCAATTGCTATATTGTCCCAGGGTGGGACTTTAGGAATACAGACCACTTACTTACCAATTTCCACCTACCAAAATCAACTTTATTCCTGTTAATATCAGCTTTTGGTGGTCTGGCACTTGCTAAAAAGGCTTACAATGAAGCCATTTACAAGAAATATCGCTTTTACAGCTATGGTGATGCAATGCTTTTATTGTGAAGGTAAGACCCTTGGCCAATATTTGATCAAGTCGTACCTGCACCATCATCTACAACCTGTTTGAAAAATTTACCAGATTTAAAGCGAACTACTTTACGGGCTGAAATTTCTGCCTCTTCTCCCGTTTTAGGATTTCTTCCAACACGCTTTGATTTAGCACGCACTTGAAAGGTACCGAATCTACGCAAGATAACCGGCTCACCGTGGCCTAATGATTCCTTGATTAGCTCAATTACTGTTTCCACAGCCTCTTCTGCCTTGGCTCTGGATAAACTGGCCCGAGATGAAACCTGATTGATGATATCTTGTTTGGTCATACTCCCTCCTTCAAAAAAACAGGCTATTGTTATTTTAAAATGGCTAATTAGTTATATTTTAATTTAAACTTTTCAGGAGAATTACCTGCACCGCCAACCTTCCTGAAAATACATTTTCCCCAAAAATAACCAAAAAGGAAATTTATGGGTAAACCATACACTTTAAATCGGTAGTTGTACTTTACCACTTAAATTAAAAATATCAATAATATAATCAAGAATTTAACAGAATTTCTCTTTCCTTGAAAACTTCTTATTTTTTTCTTAACAGGACCCGGGAAGGTAAAAAAAATTGAAAAGAGATAACCATTTATTTAAAAAGGGTTATGGGACAGATGACCCATCATTGGATAATCTTACAAAAAGAAGGTCAGTTTTGGGTGGAGACGATTCGGTAAACCTGATCACCAGATTTAGCTAGGTTCAATTTTTCTCTGGCAATTTTTTCAATCGCATAGGGGTCCGATTTGAGAGAGATAATTTCTTCTTTTAGCAAATCATTTTGCCGGCGTAATCCTTCATTTTCTTCTTTCATTTTTACCTGTTCCTGTTCGAAACGGTAAGCATTTAATATTCCATTTTCATGAAAAACAGCCATTACCATAAGCAACATAAAAAACCCGAGGCTGAGTAAAATTATCTTCTGAGAATTGGAGTTAATTTTCATAACATTGTCGCAAACAATTTATTTACAGAATGTGACGATATCAAGTCAGATTGTAAAATACTTCCCTTCCTCGATAGATTGCTGTGTCTCCAAGGATTTCTTCGATCCGTAAGAGTTGATTGTATTTTGCAGTTCGATCTGTCCTACACAAAGAACCTGTTTTAATTTGTCCTGCATTTACCGCCACAGAAATATCTGCAATACTTGTATCTTCTGTCTCCCCTGAACGATGGGAGATCACCGCTGTGTAACCTGCCCTCTTGGCCATTTCTACAGCATCCAAAGTTTCAGTTAAAGTTCCTATTTGATTTACTTTGATCAGTATAGAATTACCAATGCACTTCTTTATTCCTTTTTCGAGGATTTTTGTATTAGTAACAAAAAGGTCATCTCCAACTATCTGAACCCGATCACCTAGTTTTTCAGTCAATTTCTTCCATCCAGTCCAGTCATTTTCTGCAAGTCCATCTTCAATACTAATGATAGGAAATTTTGTAGCCAGATCAGATAAATAACCCACCATCTCTTCAGAAGAAAGTTTAATATTATTTTCTGCTGAAAGTGTGTATTTATTTTTTGAATAAATCTCACTGGCGGCAACATCTAAAGCAATCAGAATATCCTTACCTATCTTATATCCTGTGCTTTTAACAGCCTTGATTAAAATTTCTATTGCATGTTCGTTTGACTGTAAGTTAGGAGCAAAACCACCTTCATCACCAACTGCTGTATTGAATCCTCCTTTTTTTAAAACCCCTTTTAAATGGTGAAACACCTCTACTCCCATCTGCAACGCAGATGAAAAGCTTTTGGCTCCCACTGGCACAACCATAAACTCCTGGATATCAACATTATTATCTGCATGCGCGCCACCATTTAAAACATTCATCATCGGCACAGGCAATTCTTTCGCGTTGCTGCCGCCAATATACTGGAACAAAGGTAAATCCAAATCATTCGCTGCAGCTTGAGCAACTGCCAGAGAGACACCTAAAATTGCATTGGCTCCAAGCTTACTTTTGTTATCACTACCATCCATTTCAATCATTAATCGATCTATCAAAACCTGTTCAGTTACTTCAATACCCACAATCTCAGCTGCAATTTTACTATTTACATTTTTAACTGCTTTTTGTACCCCTTTCCCCATGTACATCTTGGCATTACCATCTCTTAGCTCTACCGCCTCGCGAGAACCAGTAGAAGCCCCTGATGGAACTGCTGCTCTTCCCAAAGCACCACTTTCCAGCATTACATCCACTTCTAAAGTAGGATTTCCTCTTGAATCCAAAATCTGTCTTGCATTAACTCCAATAATTTCACTCATAATTTTTCTCTTTTATTAGGCTTGAGCCGCTTTTAAAGCTTTAAAACTTGCCTCAATAGTTTGATCTATTTCTTTATCGGAATGGATTGCAGACATAAAACCTGCTTCAAATTGCGAGGGTGCAATATAAATGTTTTCTTCTAACAATCCATTAAAATAGCGTTTGAAAAATTCTGTATCACAAGTTTTTACAGATTCAAAATTTTCAACTACTTGCCCCGTAAAAAAATTAGAAAACATCGATCCGACACGGGTAAAGTGAACCGGAATTCCCAATTCCCTTGTGTTTTTTTCCAAGCCGCTACACAGTCTCTTTGATTTTTCCTCCAATAAGTTATAAACATTATGTTCGGACAATAAACTCAGCATAACATTACCGGCGGCCATTGCGAGTGGGTTTCCCGATAATGTGCCTGCCTGGTAAACTGAACCGACAGGGGAAATTTCGTCCATCACTTCTTTACTACCCCCATAAGCGCCTACAGGAAGGCCTCCTCCAATAATTTTACCCAAACAAGTTATATCCGGTATAACCCCAAGAAGTTTTTGTGCCCCACCTAAAGAAACTCTGAATCCTGTAATTACTTCGTCAAATATTAAAAGAGCCCCTGCCTTCTTCGTTTCTTCGCGAAGTGTTTCCAAAAAACCTGGTTTAGGAGGAATAACACCCATGTTCCCTGCAATAGGTTCGACGATGAGAGCTGCAATTTCAGAACCTTCTTTTTGAAACAAATTAATAACAGCATCCGCATCATTAAAAGGAAGGTTCAAAGTTTTTTCGGCTAAACTAGCAACAATTCCCGGGCATTCTGGAGTTCCCAGCGAAGCCAAACCTGAGCCTGCCTTAACCAAAAGACTGTCCCCATGTCCGTGATAGCATCCTTCAAATTTAACAATCTTGTCGCGACCGGTTAAACCACGCGCTAGCCTTAAGGCACTCATTACAGCTTCAGTGCCAGAACTAACCATGCGTACCATTTCTATCGATGGAACCGCATCGATCACTTTTTCGGCAAGTTCAATTTCCAGTTCCGTTGAAGCTCCATAGCTGGTGCCCAATTCTGCTTGCCGAGAAATTGCCTCAACAATTCTTGGGTGGGCGTGTCCAAAAATTAAGGGTCCCCAAGAGCCGACATAGTCAATATACTGATTTCCATCAACATCAGTAATTTGCGAGCCTTTAGCACTCTTAATAAATATTGGATCGCCCCCTACGGCATTGAAGGCCCTAACCGGACTATTCACTCCGCCCGGCATTACTTTTTTTGCTCTTGGATATAAAAGACTGGAGTTTTCCTTTTTCATTTATTCAACCAAATAGAATAGAAACATCTTCTTTAAATTTTTCTGGAATTTTTTTGGGGTCCGTAACCACCGCATCCTTGCTAGCTTCAGAACAATCACAAGACCCAATATTCTCTAACATGGGCACCAACTCGTTTATAACCTTTTGAGCCCTATCCACATTTTTATGCATAATCTCGAGAACCGCTTCCAAAGTGACTGGTTCCTCTTCTATGTGCCAGCAGTCAAAATCCGTAACCAGTGCCAAAGTCGAATAACATAGACCTGCCTCGCGAGCAAGCTTAGCTTCTGTGACATTTGTCATACCTATAACATCAACTCCCCATTCCCGATACAAATTCGACTCAGCACGCGTTGAAAACTGTGGTCCTTCTATACAAATGTAAGTCCCTCCTCTATGTACAAAAGCTCCCGCCTTTTCTGCTGCCTGAAAAAGCATATTTCCGGTTAAAATACACGTAGGATCTGCCAAACTCACATGACCCACCATCCCTTTCTCAAAAAATGTACTTATACGCCGGTAAGTACGATCAATAAATTGATCCGGCACTAAAAAATGACCAGGAAGATATTCTTCTTTCATGCTACCTACAGCACTCACAGAAATAATCTTCTCCACACCCATTTTTTTCATAGCAAAAATATTGGCCCGAAAATTGATTTCAGAAGGAGGAATAAAATGTCCCACACCATGGCGTGGCAAAAATGCTATTTTTTTACCTTGTAAAGTCCCAACAATTATTTCATCAGATGGAGGACCGTAAGGAGTATCACAAGCTACTTTTTCGGTGACTTCCAATCCTTCCATTTTGTACAACCCACTGCCCCCAATTACGCCAAGAAGTTTTTCTGACATCAATACTCCCTTTTCCGGAAAAAAGAAAAATTAGATATTAAAATATCTTTCAACAAAATTTTTACTGAGTTTTTTAAAAGTTATAATTGAGATGGATGGTGTGCCCAAAAAAATTAATTAGGAGACTGGAGGTTTTCAGTTCTGGGTTCTTTTGACATAAGCATATATCCGATTAAATTTACTTTTACTGAAAAGATCGTATTAAAAAAAACCGTAAGCTACTATTTTTTTATATACTTATGCCAATTCAATGTCAAGTGGGGAAGCAAAAGCAAAGGGAGTTTCCAACCTCACCTTATAAACGAGCAATGAGTAATTCAGCAATTTGAACCGCATTAAGTGCTGCTCCTTTTCTTAAATTATCAGAAACCACCCAAAGGTTTACGGCTCGCTCACGAGAAATATCGTCTCGTATTCTCCCAACAAATACCTCGTTTTTGTCTCCAGCATCAACCGCCAGCGGGTATTCATTATTTTTTGGATCATCAACAACACTGATTCCCGATTGAGCCTTAAGAAGTTCTTTTACTGCTAATGCAGTAACCGGGCCTTCTGTCTCAATATTCAAAGCCTCAGAATGAGAGTAAAAAACAGGTACCCTTACAGTTGTTGGACAGACTTGAACAGCAGCATCATCCAAAATTTTCCGCGTCTCATTGATCATTTTCATCTCTTCTTTAGTATAACCATTGTCCAAGAAATTATCTATATGTGGCAAGCAGTTAAATGCAATTTGGTGAGGATAAACATTAGTTTTTATTTCATTACCACTTAACAAATCTCGGGTCTGACTTTTTAACTCATCGATGGCTTTTTGTCCCGAACCGGAAACAGACTGATAGGTAGAAACCACTACCCTTTTAATTTTAAATTTCTCATGAATAGGCTTCAAAACCATCACCATTTGAATAGTGGAACAATTGGGATTCGCGATGATGCCAGGATTGTCGCCAATTGCATCCGAATTCACTTCGGGAACCACAAGTGGAATGTCTTTCTCCATGCGGTATGCACTGCTATTATCAATTACAACACAATTCGATTTGACAGCCGCAGGAGCAAATTCCCGACTGATTCCCGCACCCGCTGAAAAAAGCGCGATATCCATATTTACAAAAGAATTTTGCTGCAATTCTTCAACTGCAATTTTTTCACCTTTAAACTCTAAAACAGTTCCCGCAGAGCGGGCTGATGCCAAAAGCTTAAGACCATCTACCGGAAAGTTTCTTTCCTCTAAAATTGCCAGCATTTTTCTACCCACTGCTCC
>CAYYIR010000057.1:0-10865 GCA_964471995.1 uncultured Nitrospina sp.
CGCCCACTCCTTAAATTTTTTATAAATTTTATTTTAAAACAAGGTTTTAGAGAGGGGTATCTAGGTTTTTTCTTAGCTAAAAATGGGGCGCTTTATACTTATCAAAAATACGCTAAAACCAAATTGGAATAACTATTCTATTTCAAGATGGAGGGGGTGCATTGACTCTTATTTAGCTCCGGAAATGTTGACGATATTATCATTGTTTTTTTCGGGACTGGTAGTTAATTGGCTTAACTCTCCTAATGAATTCACAAGAGATCTTTCCGGGGCGTCTTCGATAGAGATATGTTAAAGTAATTCCAGTATAGTATTTTACCTCGTGGACAACCCCACTTAATTTTGACGCGGTAACCTTATTTTTCCCCTATTGATGATTGTAAAACGAGGCATTTGGTTTGAATAAAACGCAATTAATGGTACTGATGACTCCTGTCATCTTATTTTCTTTAACTGTGCATGAGTATTCCCATGGAAAGATGGCCCTGATTTTAGGAGATAGTACCGCGGAACGTTTAGGTCGTTTATCTTTTAATCCTCTCCGACACCTGGATATAGCTGGAGTATTATTTTTCTATTTTGTTGGTTTTGGTTGGGCAAAACCGGTTCCCGTTAATTGGAAAAACTTTCAGAATCCGCAGCGTGACATGATGTATGTGGCCATTGCGGGACCACTCTCCAACATTGCCATGGCGGTTGTTTGCAGTTTTTTTATTCGCCTAATGTCTCCTGAGTTTTCTTATTTGTTTGTTATTTTAGCTTATGGTATATGGATCAATGTCGCTTTAGCGATCTTCAATATGCTACCAATTTTTCCCTTGGATGGATCCAGCGTGCTAAAAGGAATGGTGCCGGCGAGTGTAGCAGAAAGATTAACCGATATTGATAAGTTCGGGGCATTTCTGATTTTAGGTGTTTTCCTCATGGACCAATTTGCTGACACAGGAATTATTGGAACTATTTTGATGTACCCCATTAATTATTCGGTCATGTTTCTTAGTCAGGAAAGGTTCCCAATGATAATTGAAGTTTTAAAGGCGAGTTTTGCCGGATAAATACTGCCCATGAAACGAATTTTAAGCGGAATGCAACCTTCCGGCAAGCTTCACCTTGGAAACTATTTTGGTGCTTTAAAAAACTGGGTTGAATTGCAAGATGATTTTGAATGTTTTTTCTTTATTGCTGACTGGCATGCCTTGTCGTCACTTTATGAGGACCCTCGTCATATTAATGAGTTTTCTTTTGAAGTTGCTGTTGATTGGTTGAGCGCGGGACTTGATCCAGATAAATGTACGATGTTTTTACAATCGAAAATTCCGGAACATGCTGAGTTGCATCTAATCTTATCGATGACAGTCCCAGTCCCCTGGCTGGAGCGAAACCCTACTTATAAAGAAAAGCAGGATGAAGTTAAAAAAGTGGATATGAGTACTTATGGTTTTCTAGGTTACCCGGTATTACAGACTGCCGATATTGTTTTATATCGGGCTGATTTTGTTCCGGTTGGAATCGATCAAGCCCCACATTTAGAGTTATCGCGGGAAATTGTTCGAAGATTTCATAATCTTTATAAAAAAAATGTTTTCATTGAGCCGGCTGCAAAAATTTCAGATATTCCCAAATTGAATGGTCTAGATGGAAGGAAGATGAGTAAATCCTACGACAACGCGATATTCCTTTCTGATAATGAGAAAGAAGTGACCAAAAAAGTAAAGCAAATGTTGACTGATCCTGCAAGGGCTCGTAGGGATGATCCGGGCGACCCAAAAGTTTGTAATCTATACCCATTCCATAAAATATATTCACCAAAATCCATGCAGGATGAAGTTGCAGAGGGTTGCCGAACCGCCAAAATAGGCTGTGGGGATTGTAAAAATATGCTTACACAAACAATGCTTGAAGGCATGCGGCCCATTATGGAAAAACGCTGTGAAATTATTAAGAAACCAAAGGAAGTGGAAGAAATAATTGCTGAAGGGACAAAGAAGGCACAAGTAGTTGCAACTTCTACGCTCGAAAAAGTAAAACAAGTTATGAAATTTAAATAGAAAATAATGGAAACCAAAGATACTCTTAATTTGCCGGAAACCGATTTCCCAATGAAAGCCAGTCTTACGAAACGTGAGCCTGAAATGCTCGATTGGTGGGCAAAAGAAAAGATTTATGAAGAGATACGTAAATTATCCAAAGGAAAAGAAAAATTTATTTTCCACGATGGCCCTCCTTATGCCAATGGGAATATTCATATGGGGCATGCGCTCAATAAGATTCTCAAAGATTTTATTGTAAAGATCATGAGCATGAAGGGTTTCGATGCTGGATTTATACCTGGTTGGGATTGTCATGGTTTACCTATTGAGCATCATGTGGGTAAGAAGCTCAAAGAAAAAAAAATGAGTCTCGAAAAAAGTGCGATTCGAAAGCAATGTCGCACCTATGCACAGGAATATGTCGAGATCCAAAGAGAAGAATTTAAAAGGTTAGGTATTTTTGCTGATTGGGAAAACCCTTATCTGACTATGGATTACTCCTATGAAGCAAGCATTGTTCGTGAGTTTGGTAAGTTTGTAGAAAAAGGCATGGTCTATAAAGGTTTGAAACCGGTTCACTGGTGCACTTCTTGCCGTACAGCCTTAGCGGAGGCCGAAGTTGAACACGCTGATCATACTTCTCCCTCCATTTATGTAAAGTTTCCGATTAAATCTGGTGTGCCTGAAAGTTTTGGGAGTCTTGGTAACGCTCATATGGTTATTTGGACAACGACCCCATGGACCTTACCGGCAAACTTAGCTATTTGTTTGCATCCTGAGTTTCAGTATTTGGCCGTTGGTATCGGCGAGGAAGTTCTTGTGGTGGCAGAAGATAGATTGTCATCCTTAATTATGGAATGGAATGTTAAGGAATATAAAATTCTGGGCAATTGCAAAGGACAAGACTGGGAACACGCGGTATGTCAGCATCCTTTCATCGATCGTAAATCAAAAGTAATTTTAGGAGAACATGTCACTTTAGAGCAGGGCACCGGTTGTGTTCATACAGCACCCGGGCATGGGCAGGATGACTATATAGTCGGTTTAAAATATGGCTTAGAGCCTTATAATCCGGTGGATGATGGTGGTATCTTTCGGGATGATGTAGAACATTTTTCAGGAATGTTTGTTAGAAAGGCTAACCCTGAAGTTATTCAAAAACTAGAAAAAGATAGGTTCTTGGTTCATCACGAAGAAATTAAGCATTCTTATCCACATTGTTGGCGATGCCATCAGCCGGTTATCTTTCGGGCAACTAATCAGTGGTTCATCTCTATGGAAAAAGATGATCTTCGTGATAAAGCTTTAAAGGCAATCGATAGAACAAAGTGGATTCCGGATTGGGGAAAGGGCCGTATTTTTAGCATGATCGAAAATCGACCAGACTGGTGTGTTTCGAGACAGAGAGCCTGGGGTGTTCCCATTACTTTATGTACTTGTATGCAATGTGATGAATTTGTGAATTCAAAAGAAGTATTTGAACTTGTTGCTCAAGGGGTGGAAAAGCAGGGCGCAGATTTCTGGTTTGAAACACCTGTTGAGGAGTTGATAGCAAAAGGAACTCAATGCAAAAAATGCGGGCATGATAAATTCAAAAAGGAAAATGATATTTTAGATGTTTGGTTTGATTCGGGAGTGAGCCATGCGGCAGTACTGGAAAAAAATCCAGACTCGAGCTGGCCCGCCGACTTATATTTAGAAGGTAGCGACCAGCACCGGGGATGGTTTCATAGTTCTTTACTTGAGGCTATCGGAACTCGCGGGAAAGAGCCATATAAATCCGTTTTGACCCATGGTTATGTGGTAGATGGTAAGGGCAAGAAAATGTCTAAATCCGCTGGCAATGTGATGGCGCCAAAAAAGATAATTGATCAACAAGGTGCAGAAATTTTGCGTCTGTGGGTGGCTTCAGAAAACTACCGGGAAGACATTCGAGTATCTAATGAAATTTTAAAAAGATTGACCGAATCTTATAGAAAAATTCGTAATACTTTTCGTTATCTTCTAGGCAATTTGAATGATTTTGATCCTGTTACCGATAGGGTACCGTTAGACTCATTGTTTGAAATTGACCGCTATATTTTAAGTCGATTTAATATTTTAAGAGATAAGATACTTTCCGCTTTTGATAATTATGAATTTCATACCTTTTATCATTCTTTTTCTAACTTTTGCGTGGTCGAACTCAGTGCATTTTATCTCGATATATTAAAAGATAGATTGTATACCTATCCAGAAAAATCCGAAGGTAGAAGGGCAGGGCAAACAACCCTTCATATACTTTTAATGGGTATGGTTCGCTTGATTGCACCGATATTAAGTTTTACTGCTGAAGAAATTTGGAGTTTTATTCCCAAGGGTAGTGCTTCTGAAAAAAGTGTTCACCTTACCTCGTTTCCAAAAAAAGAAGATCTGAACTTTAATGCTGAACTTACTCAGAGCTGGGAATTGTTGGTTCAACTTAAAGGGGAGGTGAGTAAAGCTTCAGAAGCGAGTCGAAGAGATAAAGTTATCGGCCATTCGTTGGACTCTATTATTAAACTTGAACTTCCTGAAGAGATTAAAAAGATAGTTAGCATATACACCGAAGAATTAAAGTTTATATTTATTGTTTCAAAGGTGGAGTTAGTGGATATTTTAAATAATAGCGAGAAAATTTATTTAAGTGATTCATTGCCTGGTGTGAAAATATTTACAGAGAGACATCAAGGTCAAAAGTGTGAAAGGTGCTGGCATTATTTTGATACGACATCCAATGCTCAGGACAACTTGAATTGCCAGCGTTGTCAGGACCATTTGCAAGCTGCGGGAGAATGAGGTTTTGAGGAATAAATATTTGTTTTTATTTGTAATCTCAAGCGCGTTGATTATAATTGATCAATACACGAAGTTCATGATCACGCTGCATATTCCCCTTAACTATTCTGTAAAAGTTGTTGAGGGTTTTTTTAATCTAACCCATATTCGGAACTCGGGTGTTGCTTTCGGAATATTTTCTGATCAGCAGTCCGAACTTAAACCTTATTTCCTGATATTTGTTTCGATAATTGCCATTATGGCGATCTTGGTAATTTTTCACCAAACGGATAAAGAAAAGCGACTGGTTCAAACCGCCTTGGTTTTAATTTTCAGTGGAGCAATTGGGAATCTTATTGATCGGGTTTTGCATAAAGAAGTCATAGATTTCATAGATTTATTTATAAATAATCAGCATTGGCCCGCATTCAACATAGCCGACTCGTGTATTACCATTGGAGTGATGTTTATGGCGGCTGATATGTTTGCAGCTAAAAACTCAACCGTCCCCCCTGAGAATCCTATATAGCAGAGATTATTGTGGAAAAAAAAATAACCAAACAGCCTATTAAAATGGTGATGGTCCGACGTGGGTCTGGAAATATTCTGAGTGTTCCAACGCAAAAACTTAAGACATTTATAAGGAAAAGAGCATTGTTGGGTACGGATGAAATTTCTGGCGATGGAAATAATTGGATTCAGATCGACCGTCATCATCAGTTAAGAGAATTCTTTTCTAAAAATACTCAAGAAAACACGATGCAAATACAAAAGTCGGGATTTAGCGATGAACCAGAGGTTTCCCAAATTTCTGAGGAAATTAGAAATAGCTTACGACAAGTATCGGATCTTTTAAAAGACATAAATGGGTAAAAGATTATTGATGAGATAACTTGAGGTTATTTGCGATACTTTCGTATTCTTTAAACTCTAAAGGGTCTATGGCAGATGGGTAAACTATGCTGACGAACTTTTCGGCTGCTTCGGATGAACGGTGCAGGGTTAAGGCTACTTCATCTTTAAAAATCATCGTGTGAAGGAAAGCATAAGGGTTTAATTTTTCTTGTTTTGCAATATAAAATAATGTTCCCTCTTCGTTTTCTTTAACATATTCTACTAAGTTTTCAGTTGCTCGTTTGCATTTATCTATTGTTTGTGGACGCACTTGATAACTGGCTGTGATTATAATTGGCATTATTTATTTTTTTGGATTTAGGAATAAAAATAACCGGCGATTGCCGGCAGAGGAGAACAAATGAGAGGATTATTTGGCGGTTACGTTAGCTGCTTGTGGGCCTTTAGGCCCTTCACTTATTTCAAACTCAACGTCCTGACCCTGGCCCAAGGTTTTGAACCCTTCTGATTCGATCGCGGAAAAATGGACGAATATATCTTTTCCGTCATCGGTTTGAATAAACCCATACCCTTTTTGATTGCTGAACCATTTTACTTTCCCATTAACCATTTCTAGGCCTCTCTTTTAATGGTAAGTGCCTACTCTTTAGCATAGCATTTTAATTTATGTCAAGAATTTTGTTATTACAAAGCATTTTTAAATTTCTTAAAGTCTTATAAAATATTGAATAATAAAAATTTATAAGGTACTTTTTTTATAGGAGTTTATATAGCCTTGCACTATTTCTTGCTGGTAATTCCCCAAAATCGATTTTGTGAGGAAGAGTTATACGATTTAAAAGAGGTTTTGAATCAAGGGTCAGGTAAATGTGTGGTTTTATCTAAGTCGGGTAAGGAAGCTAAAGGAGATAATAAAACCATATTGCAACCCGATGGGATGCTGGTAGATTGGAATCGCCATCTACCGGGCAAGAAAAATTATGATGCTGTTATTGTCATTGGCGGTAAAGGTTCTCGTAGGTATATTTGGGAGGATCCAATATTACCCCAAATTCTTACGGATCATTTTAGAGCCAGTAAAATATTGGGCGCCTTTGGTTTGTCAGTCGTTGCATTAGCACGTGCAGGACTCCTTTCTTCATGCGAGGTATCTACCCCTAAAGATGAAAAATGTCTGAAAGAACTAGAAATAGTGGGGGCCTATCCTGAAGAAAAAGCTATGGTTGTTGTAGATAAAATAATTACTTCAAATGATATGGGTTCCGGAAAAGCTTTTGGAGAAATAATACTCAATCTTTTGGATAATTAATAGCAGGTTAGTTCTTAGGAATTCTGAAGAATAACCGCTGTTTGATTAACGATAATTTGTAAATGTCATATCGATACCAAAATCCTTTTTTTTAAGACCTGCGATGACGGATTGCAAATCATCCTTGTCCTTTCCCGTAACTCTTAATTGATCATCCATAATCTGAGCTTGTACTTTTTTCATTCCCATAGATTTAATATATTTTACAATTTCTTTGCCTTTTTCTTGTGGAATTCCTTGCTGAATGATGATGCTTTGTTTTACGGTATCCCCTGATGCAGCCTCAACATTTCCATACTCTAAGGCTTTAATGGATACTTTTCGTTTCACTAGTTTTCCTTTTAGGATGTCGACCACTGAATTTAGTTTATGATTATCATCAGAAATAATTTTTACTTCGGCTGTTTTCATATCAATTTCTACCTGGCTTTTACTACCCTTAAAATCGAATCGCTGTCGGATTTCCAGCATGCTTTGATTGCAGGCATTCTGAACCTCGGCAAGGTTTGTTGCAGAGGTGATGTCAAAAGAACAGCTTTTTGAGGCCATGAAAATTTCCTTTTTCAGTTTAAATAACTTTAGATTGTTTAGTTGAATATTTTAATACGTATGAAAAAAACAGCCCTATTTAGTTAACTACACATTATTTAAAATAATGAATTAGTTTTACGTGGTAATGAAAAACTGCTATTTTGATTTCGATTGTTATTAAAGTGCAGATTTTGAAAATTTAAATTTTGGAAAATATAACATGAATTCTGAGGGAAACCCTATTTTAATCGAATTGGCCGAACAATTACCACCCAACTCTAAAATTTATCAATTGATTATGACCGGCAAAAACTACCCGGTAATTATTAATCAGGCCAAGGAAGATTTCTTTTGTTTTGGTGATATGGAAAATGAAGTTAAAGGTGGTATGACAGGGGCACATATACTAAAAAAAAATGGCTACGAAGAGTGGCTTCATGACATGGAAGATGACGACCGTCTCAGGCTTTGCGGGGTTTTACAAATGATTTCCGAGCTTTCAGAAGAGTTAAACGATGAGTGAAATGTTTAATACAAACGTCAAAGGAAAAGAAACTCTATGAATTTATATTTTTCTACTTTGGCATTTTTGATAGGGATTTTATTGCCGATTCAGGTGGGTGTTAATTTAGAACTTGCAAGGTATATTAATAGCCCTGTTCTGGCAGCATTTATTTCTTTTTTGGTGGGTGGGTTTTGTTTGCTTCTAGGTGCTTTTGCAGTCAAAGTACCTTTTCCCAGCTGGAACCAGGTAGCTTCCCTTCCATTTTGGACTTGGACCGGTGGATTGATTGGTGCCACCGTTGTATTTGGGTCTATTGTTGCAGGGCCGAAAATTGGGGCATTGGTTCTAGTTAGTTTATTGCTTGCAGGCCAACTGGTTGCTTCTATTTTAATCGATCATTACGGCTGGTTGGGCTTTTCGGTTCAAAAAATTGATTTACAAAGATTGATTGGAGTTGTTTTATTGATTGGTGGTTTTTTACTCATTCGGAAATATTAAAATAGTGAATAAAGTGTTATACTTTTTGGCGCAACACTTTTAGGCACATTTATTTAACTTATAAACTTACCTAATCCGCCTTTTCTTAAGCTAGTGTTCAATAAATCTATTCGATAATTCTACAACAATTCTACTAATGACACCCCAGATGCTACTGCATTCCCATTTTTTAGTATTTTAAAGGTCTTTATAAAATATTCATAATTTTATAACTCCATCCTTATACAAAAACGAAAGAAAAAATATATTGTGGATACAGTTGATAATATTTAATTTGTTAATGAGAGGGATATATAGATGCGTTTTATTTTGGTTTTAATTTTGTTATTGATTCCTTCTTTTGGATATGCTCATTCAGAAGAAGTTACTGGTGATAAGTTTAAAGCCCTGGAAGAAAAGGTGGAGAAATTAATGAAGGATATGCCTGAATTAAAAGATGGCAAATCCTTTGATGCCCACGGAGTAAAAAAACAAGGTACTAAAAACCCCTACCATCATAAAAAGGGATTTCATTATGAATCACAGGATGGCAAGTTCTCGACCAACCTTCAATGGCGAGCTCAAATGAGGTTTCAGACACCTCGCCGGGGTGATCCGACACAAGTGAGTGAAATTTCGGGTACGAAATCAATTAATAATTTTGAGTTGCGTCGGGTCCGTATGAAAATTGGTGGACATGGTTTTAAATATGTAAAGTATTATTTTGAAATTGATTTACAGCCTTCACGGTCCATTTCGGATGGTAATAACTGGTCTGCCCCAAGGCTTATTGATTGGCGGCTTGATGTTCAGCCTTATGAGTGGTTGGGTTTCCGCCTTGGCCAATGGAAAATCAATTACAACCGGGAACGTGTTGACTCTTCAGGACGCCAACAATTTGTAGAGCGTTCCATTGTAAATGAAGTTTTTACAATCGATCGACAAGTCGGTGTTTTGCTTAAAGGTCGCTTGAATAAAGGAACCGCTGCAGACTTCAGATATTATACGGGTATCTTCAATGGTGAAGGCCGTTCGGTTAACAATAACAATAAAAATATGATGAAAATGGCACGTATCCAGTGGAATCCCTTGGGTGTAGATTTGAAGTGGAGACAATCGGATGTTAAACGCCATAAAAAGGCCGGTTTGTCCATTGCCGGTGCCTGGGCAGCTAACAAAGGCAGTTGTACCCGATGGAGTTCAACTAGTTGCGGATCGTTAGATTCTCTTGCTAGAGATAATGGCAATCCTGACAGGTATGAAATTGATCAGTATTTATTTGAAGTTGCTTACAAGTATCAAGGTTTCTCGTTACAACATGAATATCACTGGAAAGAGATTCAAGATGATGAAACTAATCTTATGCATAAATTTGAAGGTGCATATGTTCAGGCAGGTTACTTTTTGAATGAAATCAACCCATCCATTCCAGAAGAATTAGAACTGGCTTTCAGGTATGCGTTTGTAAACGAGCCAGACAATAGCAATACTTCTTTAGACAATAAGAGACAAGAGTATACATGGGTTGCTAACTACTTTATTGCCGGACATGGTAATAAAATTACCGCAGATTTTTCTATTCTAACTTTGAAGGATGGTTCTCTCAACAATACATTTGAGGAAAATCGTTTCCGCTTACAGTGGGATGTTTCTTTCTAAGTATTTAATATAAGTTGTGACCCCTAGGGAAAGGGTTGATTTGCGCGGTCTCCTCCAGAGTGCTTAGCCAGGTTTTGACTGTCTCCAAAACCTGGCCCCCGTCTTCCTTCATCACTGCCTTAATTCTACTAATGCCACCCCAGATGTTACTACTACATTCCTACTTTTTCGCGAACTTCGTCCATAAGTTTTGCGTCGATGGTGGTGGCACCTTTTTCTAGCGCAAAACTGATTACGGTTTTCTTGGCCATGCCTCTGACAAAGAAGGGGACCTTCTTGATTCGCTGTTCTGCTTCCTCGGTCCAAATCAGATCATCTTCTGGATTGGTACTTTTTAGCTCTTCTTTTGCTTGTGCGAGAGACGAGCTGACAGCTGCCATCGGCGATTTACTGATATCTGATGGGCCTCCCATTTCGACACCGAGTTTACTGACGAATTCGGTTTCAAATTTATTGGTGAGCATGGCTATGCTATGTCCACACTTTTTGCACTTAAACTTCATAGCAAGGTTTTGTTTTTCTTCAGGCATGATGCCATCGACCTGAACTTCCATTTTGACATCGCAAGGAATACAAAGGAATTTCATTACGCCTCCTGTAAGGACTACTTTTTGATAAAATTTTCTATATTGTCAACCGTTCCAGCAATCGCTTTGCCGGTAATAGAATCTTTAAATTCAGCATAGAAAAGATTCCCGGATTT
>CAYYIR010000058.1:0-10829 GCA_964471995.1 uncultured Nitrospina sp.
AAAGTCTCTGTCTACCGCTTCTCTTCGCAGTTAAAAGTAATGAGATATTTGGTCAGCGCGGGAATGGTCGCTCATTTTAAAAACTTCGACATCCTTCATAGCCATAACTACCGAAATTTCCAGACAGATAGCGGTTTTTTTTTTCGCTGATTAAAAACAAGCCCTTCGTTTTAAATACTCATGGCTCCCTTCTTGGTTTTAAAAATTATCTTCCATCCCTAAAACAAAAATTACCCTATTACTTATATGACATCCTCACCTTAAAAGCCTCGGCAAAAAGGGCGCATGCAATTGTTGTATCTTCAAAATTAGAGTATGAAGACGCTTTGGAATTTGGAATCGCAAAAGAAAAACTTCATATCATTCCTATGGGGATCAAAGTTGAAGAAATTAAAATAGAACCAAATATCTCCGAAAATTTACAAATTTTATTCGTAGGACGCATCGCCCGTGTCAGACGCATCGAACTCTTGCTTCAGGCAGTCAACCAATTGACCATTCCATTTCATCTCACTATTGTAGGAGGGGAAGAAAAAACTAGCAGTACCACGCGCAGTGGATATCTTGACGAACTAAAGCTGCTCACAAAACAGTTAAACCTAAACAGCAAGGTCACATTTACGGGCAAAAAAGCCCCATCAGAATTAAAACCTTTTTATAAATCGGCAAATATTTTTGTTTACCCATCATTATACGAAAATTATGGGCAACCACTTATCGAAGCGGCCGCCCATGGCTTACCATTAATCTCAACTCCGGTAGGGGTTGCAAGGGATATAATTATTGATGGTAAAACTGGTTACCATGTAACCGCGAAAATAGAAGAAATAAAAAACAAAATTGAATCTTTAACGGATCCTAATTTAAGGTTGGAAATGGGACGCAATATCCAAATCGAAATTAAAAACAGGTTTAACTGGGAAAATATTATGGATCAATATTTGGACCTGTATTACTCGTTATAATTACTTATCAAATTGAAAATTATTTATTGGTTCATTCAATAATTTTTCTCTAAAATTGGATTGAGTTTTTAAAAAAAATGCCGAAAAGTATATAAAAGAGCAATTTTTTATACTTTAGATTAAAAATAAGTACGGTGGAAAATAAATTAGAGGTTGAATAAATAGACTTGTATCAGTCGCAAAAATAAAATCAACTATGCCAAAATCGTTCGACTCTTTTTCCAAAAATTACAACAAAGTGGTGAATGATGCCATTCGCCAAACTGGCTACGATGCCGAAAGTCTGGTGTCCGCCAAACTTCAAAAAATAGCAAACCTTTACCCTGATCTAACTGACAATAAGTTTCACCTTTTGGATTTCGGATGCGGAGTGGGAAATCTCTATGGAAGCGTGGCACATTTTTTTCCAAAAGCTATATATACCGGGGTCGACACTTCAAAAGACTCCATCAAAAAGGCATGTTCACGGTTTCAGGATAAAGCAGCTTTTCAAGAATATGACTCCCAGGAATGGAAATCATGCAAATATGATCTTATAGTTTCGGCTGGTGTCTTCCACCATATTCCCCATGTTGAGCATTCAAAAGTTGTCGAAAAACTTTTCTCTTTTTTAAACCCAAATGGGAAATTAGTTGTTTGGGAGCACAACCCACTCAACCCCATAACACAAAAAATTATCAGAGATTGCCCTATTGATGAGGATGCCGTTCTAGTTTCCTCAAAAAATATCAGGGTACTTTTTGAAAAAGTCTCATTGTCCAACATTCAAATTTCTTATACAACATTCTTCCCAAAATTTTTGTCTGCTCTAAACTTTATGGATCAGTTTTTAGGATGGCTCCCCCTTGGAGGACAATATCTTGTGACGGGTCAAAAGAATTAAGCTGTTTCAGATTGAGAATATAAAATTCCCTCTTCAATTTTTCGTGGACTATAAGGAATGACTTCCTGTGTTGCATTAATCGATTGATCTTTCTCGCATAATAATCTAGGTATCTGATCAGAAAATGCTAATTCGGATTTCATAACAGATAAAATAGCGATTCCTAGCTTGACAAACCATACAGGAAAAAATATTTTTTTACGGTGAACTTTATGAATTTGGGCAAACCGGTCAATTACCTCATTCATAGTCATCACTTCAGGCCCACACAAATTTAGAGTTTTCTTTCCTAAAGAATCTTTTTTTAGCACCTCTACCATAGCTTGAACTATATCATCAACATATACCGGGCTAAGGAAATATGACCCATCACCAATAACAGGTATGACTGGAAACCTTTTTATCCAGGATATTAACTTACTGACACCCTCATCCATTCTTGGCCCATATATCTCAGCCGGTCTGAGTATAACCCAATCCAATGATGAGCTTTGAACTCTTTCCTCACCTCTGAGCTTACTCACTCCATATTCACCTCCTTGTTCCGAAGCTGCGGCAGAACTAATAAATATAAAGCGTCGCACATTTTTCTTTTGGCATGCTGCTAATAAGTTTTCCGTACCGGACTCATTGACTTCAAAATAGGCTTTGCTGGAAATAGAATGAGTCAGTGCCGCCAAATGAATAACCACATCAATTCCAGCGCAGGCTTCATTCAATCCATCTATATTCTGAATATCAGCTTTAAAAGTTTCGCAATTCTCTCTTTTTATAGGGGAGTGGTGTTCGAGAAGTCGAATAGAATAGTTTCCAGTTTTCAGCAATTCTGATGTCAGGTTTTTCCCTAGTGTACTGGAAGCTCCTGTTATGAGAAGGTTCATACCGATACCAAACGGTTATTTTTTTGGAAGAAATTCTCTTATTCGATAAACAAACAGGTTAAATAAGAATTCAAGAATAGATAGAGGTTTGACAAATGAAGGACGTGTATCGATACTATGAAAAACAGTTTCAATTTCTCCTATTTTTGCATCCAACCGCCTTGCAAAAATCATAATCTCTGCATCAATAAACCATCCATTGGATTCCAGGTTTATTTTTTCATAAAATTCTCTCTTCATTATTTTGGGTTTGGAATTCATATCCCAAGCCTTGATTCCTGGAAACATTGTTTTAAATAAAATATTATAGATAATAGAAATTAGTTTCCTATAAAAACCGTCATTCCTCTTAGCCCGATAGGTTTTGGCAAGATCCAATTCATTTTCTTTCATTAAATTGTACACGCGGACAACATCCCCACTAGGCATTTGTCCGTCACCGTCAATAACTACCAGTGTTTTACCTGTAGCAGCCTGCAATCCTGTTTTCATATCCCATCCCATCATTCCCTTTTTAATCTCGGTGACCACCTTGATTTGCGCTTTCTGCGATGCAATTTTATTGATCACCTCAGGGGTTTGGTCCCCCTTTCCTTCAAAGTAATTTCCCACCAGAACGATTTCCCACTGAAGGTTTTCGTTTTCCAAGGACTCAACAAGAGAATCTACGAAACCCGTTATCGTTCCTGCACTTCGATAGGCTAAAACCACTACAGATATTTCGGGAGTGTCCATTTTTATAAAAATTTTAAGCTAATAAATCTTCATAGGCGATCATATCATAGGGTTAGGCAATATCTGGCCGACAAGCCCAAGTTTTTTATATTACCGGATTCTTTTTCACGCCTGGTAAAATTAACAAATGAATGGAGAATCAGTGGCTTAGTTTTTAAGCTAAAGAAGTTTGATACTTGACGAATAAATACGTTTCCCAATTCACTGCACGCCCCTATAATTAAAATGATGGTTATTGTCTTTGATAATGGGGGACGTCATTGATGCCCTTGAAAAATACCATCCTTATTTTTTACCATGAAAATAGACTAAGGATGCCATACGATGAGAACTGTTATATCGATTCAAAATAAGCCGATCAATGATTTTAAAGGGTTTCAAAAATGGAATCAACAAGAGGTAGATAATCTGATACAACTTGTCTGAATTGAAAGAAAAAAGAATGGATAGCCAACAATGAAAAACTTCAATAAGAGCTGCTGTTGGACCGCCGAAGACACCAGCCCGAATGGGGGTAAATTCTTTCATGAGGCTGCGAAGCCCTTCTAGACTCCATCGATTCAAATCAATTGGTGCCTCGTGATAAGGGTATGTGAACGGAGCCGTAACAAAAATTTCTCCTCCCGGCTTCAAAGCATTGTATATTTCTCCTATCATTTGAGCTGGTTCGCTAACATGCTCCACTAACTGCATACACTGAACTGTATCAATTGAATTTCTTTTAAATGGTAGTTTGTGAACATCTGCGCGTAAGGAAACTCCACTTAAATGAAAATAATCTACATTCCTAAAATTATTTTCAACAGGAGCTGCTCCCGAACCTAAATTGAGTTTGTAACTCTTGTCTCTATTCTCTTGAAGAAATAACTTGTGGGCAGAATGGTCTTCATAGAAATGGTCGTTATAGTTGGCAAGAAATCTAGTGAGTTTCGGGTATTTTTTAATGAAAGCCTTTATAGGGAGAATAATAGAATCTTTTTGCAATGTTACCTCCTCTACTTATATATTAGGCTTGTTAAAATTACGTATACTATCACCGCTTCGATAAGCTAGAATTAGGAAAGATATACTTGTGGTGATTTCTTTTTCTTTGAAGTTTCGACTAAATAAAAATGAAACTTCCGTCGAATACATTATCTGGTATTTATGATCGTTCTGCATGGCCACCGTAGTCAATCAGATTGTGAGGAAATGAGATGAAAGCGCTCGTTTTTTGGAGTTGATAAGCTAGAAGTAGTACCCACATAATATATTTTAAATTCTGTTTTCTTATCGAATATAATCTCGAATCGCTTAAGTATTTTTCAACTTTTTCCCCGAACCAAAAAACCTCATGTTTTCCATTAAACAATTTATTTACAAGCATTTACCTCTTTTAATTCTGACCGTTTATTCGGCTTTGATGATTTTCCCAAACCTAAGTAACAGCGCCTTGCAAGGAGATGAGGGCGCGGATACTTTCATTAGCACTACTATACTTAAATTCCACCTTCCCAAACACTCCGACGGGATCAATTCTTCCATGTTATATGCCAATGTACATGATGGATTGTTTGTCTACCGGCCCTGGGTTTCCTATTACATCCAATCATTCTCTTTGTCTCTTTTCGGTCAAACGACCTTTGCGGCTCGGCTTCCTTTTGCTCTAATTGGTATTTTTTCCGTTATTTTTTTGTATCGTTTTGCCCTCAAATTCACAGGTCAACAATTCGTTGCTTTTTTGGCCGCCTTTTTCCTAGCCTCTTCTATACCTGCCTTGATTTTTTTTCGTACCGCGCGTTACGTGGGAGTCCCTATTTTGCTTTCTATTCTACTTTTGAACTTTTATATCGATATATATCAAAATAAAAAATGGAACCCCATTGGGATCATAGTGATTTCCATAATTTTTTTTCATACTATGTACGTGGAGTTTGCCGGAATCATCGCAGGGGTCTTAATTCATTTTTTTATTAACATTAAGAAAGTCCTACCCGAGAATCGTAAACGAGCTGCCTGGGCTGCGGTAATTACAGGATTATTTTGTATTCCCTGGTTTATTTTTATCTCTCCTGTTTTTCCAGCAGTTTATAAATACCTCGCTTCTATGAGCATACTCATCGACCTTTCTTGGAATGGGGCATTTAAAAGATTCTTAGGTTTTCTATTTGAAATAAACAACTACTTTTTTCCTTTTATTTTTCTACCCTTACTGTTCTTAAAAAAGCTTAGGCCCTTTACCAATCAGATAAGCCTTCTTTTATTGTGTATTATAACTACTTTACTAGCAGCCCTAACTCTCTCCATGCCGTTACTGCAATATATAAGTGCTGTTTTTCCTTTATTATTTCTTCTTTCAGCCATTCTTCTTACAAATGTTTTTTCTAAATACCCTTTAACGCGAAGCCTTCTGGTAGCAGTTCTTGTCACCTCCAACTGGGTTCATATCAGTCTCTTTTCACCACTAAAAATAGCACTTAAAGATCATCCTGCCTGGTTCCAAAAAAGCCCCTATCTTAAAAACGTTTATGATACCTTCATGCGAGAAATTAATTTTAAATCGGTTTACTTCAATTATTTATATGAAATTAGTCATGATTACAAAGGCCCGCTTGACAAAATTCTCACTTTCTTCAAAACACATGGTAGGCCCGGTGATTTATGCTATATTGACAACGAGGCTGAGTCTTTAGCCTATTATACTGGAATGAAAATCATTGATCGGGATGATATTAGTGCACTGGACACACCCGACTGGATTGTTCTTCGAGGAGATTATAGGCGCGCCGTCGAAGAAAATTCATCCTCACAGATAGCACAAAATATACGAAAAGTTCTGAGTAAGCACCCCTACTCCAAGATAGAGCTAAAAGCACCTTCGTTACGCATCAATAATGCCTACGATATACAAATACACCTTTTCCGTTCTCCCTCTTCTGCCGATAAAGTTGTCATATATAAACGAGCTGAACATTCATGAAATAGAAAATCAACTAAAGCCTAGCAATGAAACTTATTATTCAAATTCCATGCTTAAATGAAGAACTAACTCTTCCAGAAACCCTAAAAGATCTTCCGAAATCTATTGATGGAATAGATGATATCGAAATACTGGTCATAGATGACGGCAGCACAGATAAGACTTTAGAAGTAGCCCAAAATCTGGGTGTACATCATATTCTTCAATTCACAAATAATAAGGGACTAGCAAAAGCTTTCATCTCTGGAATTAACGAATCATTGAAGCTAAATGCAGATATAATTGTAAATACGGATGCCGACAATCAATATTTTGGCGGTGACATAGGTAAATTGATTCAACCTATTTTGAGAAAAGAAGCAGATATTGTTGTAGGGGACAGACAAGTGGAAACAATCCGTCACTTTTCGTCCATGAAAATATTTCTTCAAAAATTCGGCAGTTGGGTGGTCCGGCAATTATCTGGGACACTTATTCCAGATGCAACAAGTGGGTTTCGCGCTTATAGCAGGGATGCTGCGCTTCAACTTAATGTTGTTTCAGATTTTACCTATACCATTGAAACCATAATTAGTGCAGGCAAAAAAAATCTAGCGATTACACATGTTCCAGTAAAAACAAACAAAAAGTTACGGGAATCGAGACTTTTTCCCAGCATCAGGGTTTATTTAAAACGATCCCTTGTTACCATGCTCAAAGTTTACTCCATGTACCGTCCTTTAAGGCTTTTCACTATTGCAGGAGGCGCCACATTTTTACTTGGATTTGCTATTGGTTGTAGATACCTTTTTTTCTTCTTACAAGGGCAGACAGAAGGTCATATACAATCACTTATCTTATCTGCCATTCTTCTAATAGTTGGTTTTCAAATAATAATGATGGGTATAGTAGCGGAGTTAATAGCCGTAAATCGGCAATTTCTTGAGGACATACAACTTAGAATCAAAAATGAAATTGATCATAAAGATTAATTCCCTGGATTAACAAAAACTTTAGGTCCAAAATAAATATGAACTATGAAGTATTTTTGCTTTAGGTTTGACGTTGATACTACAAAATGTATTAAAGAGGGTGTTCCTAATCTCATTAGACTCTCTAAAAAGCTAGATCTGCCATTTACCTTTTTCATTAATATGGGACGCGGAACTTCTAGGTGGTCTCTCATCAAAAAAAAGCTTTCTTTTGGAAGCAAACTAATTGCCAAAACAGCCCCAAAACTTTCCAATTTAAAAAAACTTGGCTTGTGGGATTATTTGCTCATGGCTCTCATTAACCCTCAAGTAGGTAACTCATACCCTGATATCATTAAATCTTTGAAAAAGGCAGGACATGAGGTTGGTTTGCACGGGGGTTTAAATCACGGAGAGTGGCAAAACGAAAGCCATAATTGGGAAAAACAAAAGTTTGTTAATGAAATCACGCCGGCATTAGACTCCTTAACCAAATTCCTTGGCGAAAAGCCAATGGGGTTTTCCTCCCCGGGGTGGTGCGGTTCCAAGGATTTAAACACGATTCTTGAATCGCTTGACTTTCACTACGTAGCTGATGCCCATGGGGAGAATCTTGAAAAAATTACTTGCGCCCAAAACGATTCTAAATTGTTGCAAATTCCTACAAATATTCTAGGAGATGGTGGCGTCGCTTATCTTGAAAATCTAAGAGCCAGAAACATGAACGACAATACTATTCTCAAGGATTTTTCATCGAAGCTGGACAAACAATTTTTTGCGGTACTCTATGACCATCCTTATTACGCAGGAATCCAAGAACTACCCCTGCTGGAAAGGATGATTGACCTGGTAAGATCCAAAGGGTTTCAAATAGTCACTTTAAAAACGCTAGTAGAAAAAAGAAGCTTTCAATCAAATTCATGAAGACAGTTTTTCTTACCAACAACTCTGGTCCAGCAAAGTTTCTAGCGAACCGCTTACATCAAAAAGGGTTGCTAGATACCATTATCATTGAAGAAGCATCAGCTAAAACCATAACTAAAGTTCTTCGCGAAGTAAAATCTACCTCTTGGAAAAATTTTCCGAAAAAATTTATAGATCTTTGGGCAATATGGGTATATTCAAAGTTCACTAATCGCTACATTGAAAAACACCTACTAAAATCAAATAACATTAAAACATTTCCAAAAGAGCTAATCTCACACAGGGTAAAAAACGCTTCCGGCTTAAAATGTCTTTCAATTCTTAATTCACTAGACCCAGAATTAGTAATCGTTTTTGGAACTTCTATCCTCAAACCAGAAATACTTTCTATTGCCAAAAAATACACTTTGAATATTCATGGGGGAATTGTTCCTAAATACCGAAATGTACATTCCGATTTTTGGGCTGTAAGTAAAGATGATTTAAAAAATATTGGTACCTCTATTATTCACCTAGACCCTGGAATCGATACTGGTGATATCGCCATACAAGATATTGTGGAAATAAACGCTAACGACACTATTTTTTCGATAAAAAAGAAAAACATTGAACTGTCCCTAAAATTGATCACTCAGGCAATCGAAATGGCCAAATTAGAAAATCTACCTAAAATTCCACAAAGTAAACTTCTCGACAGTTTTCATAAAACTCCAAGCTTTATAGATTTTTTTCGATTGTTTACATCAAACCACATCAAACTAAAACATTTCTCGTAGTAAAAATTATTTTCTTATGTTGCATATAATTGTTGGCACACGTGCCCAAATAATAAAAATGGCACCATTAATGAGGGTCTTAGAAGATAAGGAAATTGATTACAATTTCATTTTTTTGGCTCAACATAAGGAAACCATGTATGAAATTATGACCCAGTTTGGGATCAAAAAACCAGATATCATTATAGGGGATATGGGGAAAGATATTACTCAGGTTAAAGAAATGATTTTTTGGTCTTTCCGTGTACTGATATATTCTATTTTCAAAAGTAAATTGATTTTTCGTGATGACAAACATGGCATTGTACTAATTCATGGAGATGCCCCTCCTTTGCTTTTAGGGGCTTTAATGGCAAAGCGACAGGGTCTAAAAGTGGCTCAAGTCGAAGCTGGATTACGATCATTTAATTATTTAAAACCATTTCCAGAGGAAATAACCCGTGTTTTTTCTGCCAAAATAGGATTGATAGACATATTTTTTTGCCAGGACGAAAAAGCCGTTCTAAATGTAGCTCCATACAAAAAAACTGTTTTTTGCACCCACTACAACACCATCTTGGATTCTCTTAGACTAGCGGAAAAAGTGGCTTTGAAAAAAACAATAACCGAAGCTTCGGGAAGTTTTGCCATTGCTAGTCTGCATCGATTCGAAACAATTTCCAAAAAAGATAAACTAGTACAAATCGTCAACGAATTAATAAAAATTTCTAAGAAAATAAAAATTCTTTTTATACTTCATCCTCCAACCCGAGTGGCTCTTAAAAAGGCAAACTTATACGGCTTGCTTGAAAAAGAGTCCAACTGCTATCTTCTGCCCCGGCTCGAATTTTTTGAGTTTAACCAAATCCTTAGAAAGGCTGAGTTTATAATCACCGACGGAGGAAGCAATCAGGAGGAATGTTCTTATTTAGGAATCCCATGCCTTTTGTTAAGAAGTGAAACAGAAAGAACGGAAGGGTTGAATGCCAATGTCGTAATATCCAAACTTAATTCGGCAATCATCAATGATTTTGTAGCTAATTATAAATCATACAGAAGAAAACCGGTTTCTGAAAACATCTCACCAAGTCATTTCATTATCGATCAAATGAAGGAATTCATTTAATTCCATGTCTTTACTTCTCTTTAAATGGGTAAAAGCATTGACCACCTTAGCGGTCATATTTGTATCGCTCTATTTTTTTTACCAATACCGAGAAGATTTTTATCTTATTGCTAAAATTTCTCCGACTCTACTTATACTCCTATCGCTTCTTGTCATTTCTTCTATTATCATAAATGGAAATAAACTACGCTGCGTAACACAATCCTTCAATATAAAACTACGTTTAAAAGAATGGATAGGGCTGGCTTTTATTTCCTCATCCCTTAACGGCGTCGTTTACAAATCTGGATCCATAGTCACGTGTAATTATCTAAAAAGAAAATATGATTTTCCCTATACTTCTTTTATAGGAGCAATAGGTGCAGATCATTTTATGATAGTCCTAATAAATGCAAGTGTAGGTTTTGGGGTTTCCTGTTACGCCATGATTTCTTATCCGGAAATATTTCCTCTTACCTGCTTGTTTCTCGTGGCGGGGATTACTCTTTTATATTTGATCATAAATCCCATTAATGTTGCCAGATCGGAAAAAAGATTTCTTGATGCCTTAAGCAGAACAACCATTACATTGAAAGAAATATTTAAAAATAAAAAGTTATTCAAAAAGTTATTTCTAAATAATTCCATTTTGGTTTTTTTAACTGGGTTACG
>CAYYIR010000059.1:0-10729 GCA_964471995.1 uncultured Nitrospina sp.
TAAGTTTCAAGCCAGAGGGAAAAGGCACAAATTTGGCGCTTCCCTTGGAATATCTTCTAAAAATTCAAAAAAAGAAAGCAACTACATTCTTGATTTCTGATTTTCAAGATACAAACTATGAACAACAGCTTAAACTCGCCAATCAAAAATTTGATCTCATTGCAATAAATATAATTGATCCGCGAGAAGAAACTCTCCCAGATGTAGGTATGGTCTTTCTTAAAGATTCAGAGACAGGTAAAACATTACTGGTAAATACTCATGATCCACAATTAATCAAAGAGCATAAAAAGCTTTGCAATCAAAAAAAACAAGGTAGAAAAAAGTTTTTTAATTCTATCGGGATAGACACCATTGAAATTTTTACAAACAAATCATTAACTGACCCTATTATCAAATACTTTAAATTCAGAGAAAAAAAACATTGAGATGAGCGAACCTAATATTCCTCAGAATGGAGTCAGTGGGAAATTGAAAGCTGTTGTATATATATTAACTGCTATTACCCTTTTTGCTTTTGTTGCATTCTTTGCAAAATTGATTACTAAATACTCTACACCCAAAAAACAGGAAAAAATTTTAAAAAACACACGGGTTCTCGAGTTAAACAAAACAGGGGAGAGATTACAGGAAATTGGATATACGGAGCAGGCTTTGGACCAGTATATTAAAATTTGGAATTTAGATTCTGCCAACCGGATTACTCGGTCCGAAGCCGCTTTTAATGCTGGCAAACTTTACTTAAAACTTGGTAATTGTAAAGAAACCCTTGTTTGGCTTTTTCGCTCGGAAGCCGCTAACCCTGATATTACTAATAAGCTACAACCCCTTATAGATAGTTGCATTCAAAAAAATCAATAAAAATGGAATTCTCCAAATCCATTTCAAAATCCTTATTTTTTATATTTTTTGTTTTTTTTATTACATTCGTCAATACTAATATTTCCTGGTGCGCCAAACTAGACCCTGTCTCTGTAGACGTACAAATTGATAATCTTAAACCAACATTAGGTGATGTGATCACCTATTCTATAACTGTATCACATGACCCCGATATCGTTGTGGATATGCCTGAATACGTAATCCCTGAAGGTTTGGAAAAGGTTGAAAACGGCAAATCAAAACCTTTAAAAAACAAGCAACAAAATACTCAGGAATTTTGGTTGAAATTGCGTATAGATAAAACTGGACCTATTTCATTTCCAGCAACTCCTGTCTGGTTCAATGCTCCCGATCAAAATAAAAATTTAATCCGAGGAAAAATATTGGCTTCCGAAATAAATATCGAGGTGCAATCTTTGTTAAAACTTGAAGGCAACGTTTCGGACTTAAAAGACATCAAACCCATTTCCAAAATTGATGCTCCCTGGATTCATTACTTTTGGAAAGCACTTGGAATTTTATGCTTATTCGTTTTAGCCTATGCCCTAGGGAAAAAATTTCTGAAAAAATCGGATACCAAACCTGAAAAAATTTCCGTGCTCACTGCCGAGCAACAGGCAATCAAAGAGCTAAAGAACCTTGAAAATCGTGATTGGATTAAACTGGGGCGTGTCCGTGACCATTTTTTTGAATTATCAGAAATATTACGCAGATATCTGGAAAACCGCTATTTTTTCCCTGCCCAAGAGTGGACAACGGAGGAAATAATTTATCATTTTAAAAACTTTTCAGACTTGAGTGACAGTCAAAAAAGGAAGGTAATAACTATTTTATCTGAAAGCGATAAAATTAAATTTGCGAAAGCTAAAGTGGAAATCCACTACGATCTTATTGAGCCGGTCATTGTTTTCATCAAGGATACGACTCCAAAAAAAGTTTTTTCTGAAGAAATATCCTCTTAACAATTAAATCAATGAAATTTCTTAGATTTGAAGATCCTTGGTTTTTAATATTATTTTTGATAATTCCTTATCTTGTATGGAAACGAAAAGAACAAATTACAATTAGTTATTCTTCCCTGGAAATATTACAAAACATTCGTGCAATACAAATTGGCTTTCTATCGACAATCCCCCTAATTTTACGCCTTTTTGCGATATCTCTTTTCATCATGGCTTTAGCGCGTCCGCAAGAAGGATATAAGAGAACAGAAATACTATCTACGGGTGTTGACATAATGCTGGCGTTAGATACTTCGGGAAGTATGCAGGCGCTTGATTTTATTAAAAATGAAAAAAGAGATACACGCCTTGCGATGGTCAAAGATGTAGTTTCCAAATTTATTAAAAATAGAACCAATGATCGAATGGGTATGGTTGTATTTGGTTCCGAAGCCTACACTCAATGTCCGCTTACACTAGACCAGAATATTCTACAATCTTTTCTAAGTAAACTAGATATCGGAATGGCAGGGGATTCCACAGCAATAGGCTCTGCAGTCGGTATTGCCGTCAAACGCTTGAAAGATCTTAAATCAGATTCCAAACTAATTATTCTTTTAACAGATGGTCGCAACAATGCTGGAAACCTAGCACCCTTACAAGCTGCGAAAACAGCCAAAGCTTTTGGTATTAAAATCCACACCATTGGAGTGGGAACACGTGGGAAAGCCCCTTTTTTGGTGAATTCCATTTTTGGGCAACGTTATGTTTACCAGGAAGTAGATATTGATGAAGGCACATTAAAGGAGATATCCAAAATAACAGGAGGACAATATTTCCGTGCCACAGATTTAGAATCTTTAAAATCGATATATAAACAAATTGATCAAATGGAAAAATCTGAAGTTAAGGTTTTTGATCACTCTGATTACACAGAACTATTCCATTATTTTCTTATTCCGGCAATATTGCTTCTTCTTTTGGAAATTATTTTATCTAATTCTATTTTAAGGAGAATACCTTAATATGAGGTTTGCAGATCCCTCTTATTTCTATTTATTGTGGACTTTGATTCCTCTTATTTTTTTTCTGATATGGGCCAACCGGAAAAAATATGATCTTATTGTCCGTTTTTGTGGTGCAAATTTATTCTCAAAATTAGTGACGCTCAATTTTAAAGAACTACAAAAATCTAAAGCAATATTCGTAACTCTTACGTTTCTCTTTCTTTTCATTGCCCTCACCCGTCCTCAATGGGGCTACCAATGGGAAGATTATAAACAAGAAGGGGTCGATATTATTATTGCCCTGGATGTATCAAGAAGCATGCTAGCGAAGGATATAAAACCTAATCGACTGGAAAGGGCTAAGCGAAAAATCTCTGATCTTTTGAATATGCTAAAGGGAGATAGAATCGGACTGGTTGCGTTTGCTGGCACTTCATTTGTCCAGTGCCCGTTGACTCTGGACTATGCTGCAGCGCGAATTTTTTTGAACGCGATTGATACGGATCTTATTCCAGTACAAGGTACTGCCATTGGTGATGCACTGAGAAAGTCCACTAATGCTTTTAGGACACAAGAAAATAAATCTAGAGCCATCATCCTGATTACGGATGGAGAAGATCAAACCGGTCAAGCAATGGAAGCAGCTGAGGAAGCTAAAAAAGCTGGTGTTAAAGTTTTTACCATTGGAATCGGAAAAGAAATAGGTGCGCCTTTACCTGATCCAAATAAGGCAAGTGGTTTTTTGAAAAATGAAAATGGTGATGTTATTCTCACAAAACTCGACGAAGCAATACTACAGCAAATTTCCCTAAAGACAGGTGGTAGTTATGTGAGATCTGTAACTGGTGATATTGATCTTAAAACTATTTATCTCGATCAAATAAACCAGAATCTGGATAAAAATAAATTTAAATCTGAACGCAGAAAAATATGGCAGGAGCGATTTCAGTGGTTCATTTTCCTTGCCTTTTTGTTTATGGTTTACGAAATTAGTTTGTCTACGAGAAAAATTGAATTGAATAGCTAAAAAATGGTCTGCACTTGGATTCTGATTTTTGGTATTATATATAATGCGTCAGGTGACTTGACAAAACAGGTCTGAAGTTTTATTTAGAAATCTGGGACTTAAAAAATCAGTTTTCGCAGAATAACGTATCGAAAGGAAGAAATTATGCAAAACAGCCCCCGATCCATGAGCATAGATGCGGTAGCGGCAGAGCAGCAACGTTTCATGGTGCGTGTCTATAACTGGATGGCAGCCGGACTCGGAATTACCGGTTTTATGGCCTACTATGTAGCCAATACCCCAACTTTTTTTAATATTGTAATGGGAAACCCTATTATTCCCATAATTCTCATCATTGCTCAAATCGGGCTTGTATTCTGGCTGGCATCACGGGTTATGCAAATGAGTGTTAGTCAGGCAACAGGAGTATTTTTACTCTATGCCGGATTAACTGGAATTACATTTTCTACTTTATTCGTTGTGTATACAGCAGCTTCCATAACTGCGACTTTTATGGTGACAGCAGGAACATTTGGAGCGATGAGTATTTATGGATATACAACCAAAAAAGATCTTACCTCCTGGGGCAGTTTTCTATTTATGGGCCTAATAGGAATTATCATAGCTTCAGTGGTTAATATTTTTATGGAAAGCCAGATGATGCACATGATCATTACCTATGCAGGTGTTCTGATTTTCGTGGGATTGACAGCTTACGATACTCAAAAGATCAAGGAGATGAATATAATAGGCAATGAAGGAACTGATGAAGATACAAAAGAAGCCATTCGTGGGGCCCTCACACTTTATCTTGATTTTATTAATCTCTTCTTGATGCTCCTAAGACTTATGGGTGATAGGAGATAATCTCTTTTTTTAATCAGAATATTTGATTCCCGCTTCGGCGGGAATGCACTCTTACCGCTTTGAAATTTATGGATTGCAAACTTCGAGTAAAAATAGTCCTCGTTGTTGGCCTTCTTGTTCTTTTTGAAGAGTTCTACGTTTATGCCGACCAGACCGACTCCCATATTCAAGAAGGACTAAACCAATACGAAAAAGGTCTCTACCAAGAGGCGGAGAAAAGCTTTGCTCAAGCGAGTTCCAATAGGCCTGATGACCATAGGCTTGACTACAACTTGGGCAGTTCCCAATACAAGCAAGGTAAATACCTTGAAGCCTTACAAGACTACACACAAGCCGCACAGCAAAAATCAAATCCTCAAATAAAAATAAATTCGCTATATAACTCCGGTAATGCCCTTTTTAAATTGGGAAAACTGGAAGAAGCCGAGGCGGTATATAAAAAAGTACTGACGTTGGATTCTTCTGATATGGATGCTAAGTTCAATCTTGAATACGTTCGCGCACAATTAAAAAAGAAAAAGGACCAGGAAAAAGAAAATAATAAAGGTGACGCGTCTAATCAAGAAAAGAAAGAATCTCAAAAGCAAAAAGATAATAATGGAGAAAACAAACCTCAATCCAATGAATCCCCCTCTGGCCAAAAAGAACCTCAGAAAAAAAACCCAAAGGAATCTGCAAAGGCAAACCCTCGGGAATTAAATGAAGAAGAAGCAGAACAATTATTGAAAAATCTTTCTGAAGATTTAAAAAAGATCAGCCGTATGCAGGCAGCCAAAGATAAATCAAAAAATGCTTACCAAGGCAATCAATGGTAAAAAGATGACTCGATCAAAATCTTCAAAAATATCCTTAATCATAAGTCTGCTGGTCTTCATCTTATTAACATTGCCCGCATGGGGAGGAAATATTCAGGTATTAGCTACTGTAGACAGAAATGAAATTACTTTAGAAGATAGCCTGCAATTATCTATTACCATTCAAGGAACTCAAAACACCTCCCCTCCAGAATTGCCTTCTTTACCCGACTTTCGTATATCGTCTTCTGGTACGTCATCATCGACTCAAATAGTTAATATGAAACGTAACATATCCATAACTCATAATTATCGTCTGACACCTATGAACACAGGTCATTTTAAAATTGGACCAGTCCGCATAAGAACCAATGGAAAAACCTATGTTACTCAACCTATTACCATTGAGGTAAGAAAACCTACCGCACCAAGTCAATCAGGTAATAGGCCTGTATTCGTAGAATCGACTATATCTAAAAAGGAAGGCTTTGTTGGAGAGCAATTAATCTATTCCTTCAAAGTTTTCCATCGTGTAGAAGTCAAAAATTTTAATCTAAATATGCCATTTGGCGCCTCCTATTTTCAAAAAGAAGATCTAGGAAAAACAAAAAGTTTTAATAGTGTTATTAATGGAATTCAATACCAAGTACAGGAAGTTTCCGTGGCATTGTTTCCTATTAAACCAGGGAAAGCAGAAATCCCAACCGCAAGTCTTGAGTTTGATATCTATCACCGCACACAAAAACGTTCCAATCAAGGGCCTTTTGGCCAGTTCTTCAACGATCCCTTTTTCAATCAATCAACTCGCGCAGAACATAAAATTTTACGGACTAAGCCTATATTTCTTGAGATATTGCCACTACCAGAAAATGGAATGCCAAAAAATTTTAATAATACTATTGGTGAATTTCAAATGGATGCAACTCTGGGGAAAAATAACCTTGAAGTTGGTGACACCACGACATTGACAGTAACTGTCTTAGGTAGGGGAAATATTCGCGGAATAATTCTTCCTGAACCTGACCTTAAAAATTTATTTAAAGTCTACCCCGATCAACCGGAAACCCATCAAACAGTAACAGGAAATCAGATTACCGGTAAAAAAATATTTAAATTTGCATTGGTACCATTAAAGCCAGGCTTGATAAATTTACCTCCTTTTACATTTTCCTATTTCGACCCGTCAGCAAGAAATTACCGTCAAATATTAACTCAGCCAATCAAAATAAATGTAAGCCCACTTACAGCAAAAGAAAATTTAAACTTAGTCCAATCCAATCCCCTTGAAAATATTTCTGCCCAACCAGAAATTGAAAATTTAGCAGAAGATATACTTCCCCTTCACACACAATTAGATGATTTCCAAAATATAAATACTAAAATCGACACCCAAACTATTGTGGAATTTATTTCACCGGCTATTTTTTTTCTTATTTCCACATTTTTTATCAAATATAAAAAACGTTTAACCACAGACGTAGCTTTTTATAGGAATCAAAAAGCATATAAAACAGCTACCGAGAAACTCCAAAATTTAACTCATTCTCAAGGCAAAAATTCAAGATCATTTGCAAACGAGCTATCGGAAATACTTCGCGAATATATAGGTAATAAATTAAACCTGGAAGGAAAAGCCATTACGGCAACGGAAGTAGAAGCCAAGCTAAAGGCATCAGACTTTAAGGGCGTTCAAGTAGACAGTGCGCGAAAACTATTAGAAAAATTTGAAGCTTTACAATTTGCCCCTAAATCTTCTGGAAACAATCACGAATTATTAAATGAATCACAAAGTTTAATTAAAATTCTGGAGAAAGAATCTTGAATAAAAATGTTTTAAAATTTTGGGTTCTAATTTTTATATTTTTTCAATCTCCTTTGATATATTCAAAAGAATTTATGAGCGAGGTAGCCCGAGGTAATCTGCTCTATGCAAATAATAACTTCCAGGAAGCGGCGGAGGTTTATGAATCGATTCATCAGGCAGGGCTAAAGAATGGATATCTATACTATAATTTAGGGAATACTTATATTCGCCTAGGCAAACTCGGCTCTGCAATTTTAAATTATATTCGTGCGCTTAAATTAATTCCCCGCGATGAAAATTTACAGGCTAATTTAAAATTTGCTATCCAACAAACACATGACAAAATACCTCTACCTGAGCAGGGCACTCTAAGCACCCTCTTTTTTTGGGTTAGTGATCTGAGTTTAAGCGAAAACCTTAAGATAGCACTTTTAGTTAACGTAATTTTTTGGTCTACTTTAATAGCATGGTTTTATTTTCGATCAAAAAACTTCAAATTAATTAGAGACCTATCTTTCTATATACTATTGCTTGCCATCTTCTCAGTGATCGTAAAATCACACATTGAAACCAGTCATAGAACAGGGGTAGTTATTGCAAACAAGGTTTCCGTTAAATCTGGCCTTGATTCATCTAATACAACCTTATTTGAATTGCATGAAGGGGCGCTTGTTAAAATAACAGAGGAGCGTGAAAATTGGTTTGAGATTCGAATAAATGAAAAACAAAAAGGTTGGGTTCCTGCACGCACATTAGGCAATTGAAAGTCGGGGATGCAAATAATTTTGTTTGGCAGTAAATTTCCAAGGTTTTGTTTATTTAATAAGGGTTTCTTTCTACGGGAGTAATTTCTCCATATTCCATTATTTGCGGTGCTTGATTTGCTAGTTCTTTTTTCTTTCCTAATAATTGAATTCGTTCTCGCATTTTTTTAATTTTTTTTGCCTGATCCTTATCTTTAGCAATATTTATTTCTTTAAAATCTATTATTGCTTTGGCAATTTTTTCTCTCATAAATTTTTTCTTTGCTGATTCATTTTCTTTAATTCGTGCTCTTTGATTTTTAATCAAATAATTATTAACAATTTCATCATTTAATTTAATTTTTTTATAACCCTTGACCAAACTTCGAATTATTTCTTCCTTCGTTTCCTTTTTGGTCTTCATATTAAAATTCCAATCGAGATTATCAATCGCCAGTTTGGCTCGGGCCGCACCATAACGATATTCTCTTTTCTCATTAACTTTTAATATTAGGGTACTTTTGTTTGACATCTTTATACCGTAAGAGTCGATATCTGGATGACCATAATATCTATATATTGACTTAAGCTCGCTTGATGCCAAGTCCATAATATGAGGAGTCATTATTAATCCATTGCCGAGGTTAAAATGGTCTTCCAACATATAAGGATCAATCAATGTGTTCCCCTTGATATGTATATTTTGCACAAATTTTTCATCGGCTAATGATATCTGGCAAAATCCTAGCACTAATAAAACTAAAAAAGTAAAACTTAAAACCTCTTTTATTATTTGTAATTTAATATTTTTCATAATTAGCCCATTGGCTTCCTTTTATTTTAACTAAAAAAGATATTCTGAATTTAATGATGTCACTAGGATTATTTTGCTTAACGGCAATGATTGCACATACTTTAAAGCATTGCACTCAATTAAAAGGAAGTAATTCCTATATATTATCAAGAAGGCTAAAGCCTGTTAAACTAAACTCTGCTTTTTAAAAAAATTTATACAATCCTCAATTATCCAGTCTATAGATGATAGCAAGCCATGATCACTGTCCAGTTCTGTTAAATGGCACCATGGATGGCTACTAACAAAGTTTCTTGATTCTTGAATATCTACAGTATCATCATGCAAACCATGAACGATTTTTGTTGGAATATTTTTCTCTAAGGAAAAGGATTGCCATAACTCAGCGTCTATAAATAAATTAGTATTTAAAAAAACTTCTTTGTTATAACGATAATGGAAAACAGGAATTAAGGGACCCATATCCTGGGAATTTTCAAGTTTTTTCTTCCAACGTTGCAGAAAATTAAACCCAGGAGCCATAAGATAAATGGCCTTGATAGTATCCCTTGTTTGGGCAGTTAGAGTAGCTAAATACCCACCCATGCTACTACCAATTAAGCCAAATTCTTTATCCTTCTTATCATCTATTATTGACTGAATAAGTTTTACCTGTCGAGACAAAGTCAAGTTTTCAAAATCATTTTCCTGTAAATCAGGCGCATAAATAGGTATTTTGAGTTCTTCAAACCTCTTTTTAAAAGCACATGCTTTATTTGAATTAGGTCCAGATGCAAACCCATGTAGATAAATAATTTCCGTCATGACAAATCGGTTTTTACTGTTTCTATTTTTATAACCACCTCACGCATTAACCACAATAAGATCAGACCTGGCAAAGCAAATATAAATGTAGAGAAGAAGAAAGAAACCCAGCCGAATTTATCTACCAAGACACCTGAAACTGGACCAACAAAAACCCTTCCCAATGATGCCAAGGCAGAGAGTAAAGCAAATTGAGTGGCTGTAAATCGATGATCACAAAGAGCCATTAAAAAAGCAACGAATGCAGCTGTCCCCATTCCTCCTGTGAGATTTTCAAAAGCTATAGTAAAAATCATTAACGGATAATTTTTTCCAACTATAGCCAATATCATGAATGACAGATTTGATATCGCCTGAAATATTCCAAAAATTAATAGGGATTTAAATAAACGAAATCGAGCCATTAAGACACCACCGAAAAGAGCCCCAATTATTGTGGAAGCCAGTCCCATGCCTTTATTAATGGCCCCCACCTCCCCCACTGAAAAATTAACTCCCCGGATTAAAAATGTTGTTGTCAAACTACCTGCAAAGGCATCACCTAATTTGTAAAGAACGATTAACCCTAATAATGACCAGACACCACTACGGGAAAAAAACTCTTTGAAAGGCCCTTGTACAGCCTCTTTCATTGTGGCGGGAGGAATTCCTGGATTTGTCGGTTCAGGTCCAAACCATGCGGCGGTAACACCAAGGAACATGATAAGTGCCATCAAAATGTAGGTAGCTCGCCATCCAATATATTCTGACAATATCAATGCCAATGCACCGGAAACTAACATTGCCACACGATAGCCAGTTACCGAAACGGCGGCTCCCATTCCTCGTTCACGTTCATGTAACACTTCGGTGCGATAGGCATCTATTGCTACATCCTGGGAAGCGGAAACAAAAGTAAGAAAAAACGCAAGAAATGCAAGTACCCATAACCCATTTTGAAGGGAAGTAGCGCTCATTCCCAAAATAATTCCAATCAAAAATACCTGCGATACAATTATCCAACCTCTACGCCTTCCAAAAACAGGAACAACAAAACGGTCCATTAGAGGCGACCAAAGAAATTTTAG